>JANNDD010000133.1:0-16346 GCA_031387365.1 Armatimonas sp.
AGGGGTTGAACAAACATAGCTGTTAAAAAGGGACACCTGCAAAATGGGGGCCAAACTATAGTCATTGTCAAAATGGTTGATCGGTAGGGTTTGAAGCCTGCCTCTACGGAGAGGTCATGCCTGCCGTGCCTCATAGATGACTGGGGATTTTTCCATCGTATCAACCATTTTGACAATGACTATAGGCTGTTTTTGCCCTGGCGAAAAACCCTCCCGTGCCCCGTAGGATGCTTCCCTCTACAAAATCAGCCTTACGGGTGGTGGTGAAAAACTCTAGTTTTCTGCCACCCGTAGATGGGAAAAGGCTAAGTGTCCTTTTTTAACAGCTATGTTTGTTCAGAGCCTGATACGAATGGGGGTTCCCCGATCAATCCATTCATAGAACCATCGAGCCGGATTCCTCTCACTTAGAGGAACCCGAATGCAACCGTGTGATGCAGGATAGCGCGGCACACTGCTGAACCCATGAATAAAGACGTTGCCCGTTACTTGGACACTGAAGGGCATGGGGGCTTCGTTATACAAACTTGAGTAATGTATCCTAGCCTTGTACGGGCCTGCGGTGAAATCCCCCGTTGGGGTTCGTCTCCCTGCCCTGCCCGTACTTACCGGAGTTTCTAATACGAGTCCTTCCCCTTGCCAGGCGCGGAGCCGCTGGGCCGTGCAGTCCACCTCGACACGCTTCGCACCACGGGCGATTTGAACTGAACTAAGCCCGTTCTTGATTGTTGCTGAGCCATCTGTGGCGTCCCAAACGACATCTCCCCCCAAGTCACGCAATGAACTCAAGGCCAGCAGAGCCGTGCCATCAGGAAGCCTCCTCACCGTGTCTGCTGACGTCACCCGTCTGTCATTGATATAGAGATTCTTTTCTGCCTGTTCCCAGCGTAGTGTCCAACCGAGGGCATCTGCAATCTTTCGTAAGTCAACAAAAAGGGCGTTCGGTTTTTCGGCGAACGTGATCCCGTTCAGTACCTGCGCTTGTGCGCTCCTAGCGCTTACAGTTAGTAGGAGAAGTAGTGAAAGTAGAGGAATGATTCGTGAGCCTTGTTGTGGCATGTTGTGTTTCAATTTGGGTTTTCCTAGTTTTTCTTTTTAAGAGCTTTTCTCTTGACTCTCAATGGCTTGAATGCGTGCTTCTTCCATGTCAATATCAAACTGAATGCTACGTAGAGTCTCATCGCTGATCTCACTATTGTCTCTCAGTAAGACGATAGTTTCACGCTCGGCATTGACGACTTCTTGTTTCAGGCGCAGATATGCCGTTACGTCTTCGGCAAGGGGTTCGCCTGTGTTGCTTGCCTGAGCTTTAGAGCTTAGCCGCTCATGTAGGGCAATGTAAGAGCGCCGAACTTCCGCATGGATTTTTGCGGGGATGCCCTCTTCGTCGGAGAGCGCATCCAGGCGCTCGATGGCAGCATCCACGGTGAGGGCACGCGCCTGAAGCTCTTCCGCATGTTCCTGGGGATCACTGACGATCTTCAGAGCGCAGATAATATGCGGCAGGCTCAGCCCCTGGGCAATAAGGGTTACCAGGATCACCGCAAAGGTGACAAATAAGAGCGCGGCGCGGTTGGGAAACGTCGGAGGAATGCTGAGCGCGACCGCGAGGGAAATTCCTCCTCGCATCCCGCTCCAGGCAATAATGGTCACCTGTTGCCATGAAGCAAAGGGATTGTGTGTGCTTGTGACCGCGCGAATCAGTCGCGAGAGAGCCGCGACGAGAAAGACCCAGGTCATACGAATCGCAATGACGGTCAGACTGACCACGAGCGCTATGACAATCAGAGCCTTGAGAGGTGTCTCCGGTGGGAGGGCATGAACGATCTGCCGCAGCTGCAAACCCACAAGAAGAAAGAGCAGCCCATTGAGCAAGAACGTCAGCATCCTCCAGAGTACTACCCCCTGGAGGCGAGTGCGCGAGGAAACCAGGCGCGGGTCCTGACGTCCCAGGTAGATACCGCAGGTCACCACAGCGAGCACGCCTGAGACATGCAGGCTCTCCGCAGGAAGATAGGCCAGCAGTGGCGTCAGTAGCGAGACTGTGTTTTCCACGGGCGCATCGTCGGGCAGGTAGTGACGAAGTTTTCCCACCAGCCAGGCCACCGACAGTCCAATGGCGACTCCGCCTGTGCTGACGAGAAAGAAACTTTGCAGAGCCCCACCCGTGGAGAGAGTTCCTCCGAGTGCGACGCCCAGCGCGGCGCGAAAGATCACAATCGCTGTCGCATCATTGACCAGGCTTTCTCCTTGCAGAATCACCATAATGCGCCGTGGCAGCATCAATCGCTCGGCAATCGCCTCGGTAGCAACGGAGTCTGTCGGTGCCACAATCGCTCCCAGCACAAACGCCGCAGGCCAGCTCAGCCCCGGAATCAGGGCGTGGGAGACAAGTGCAACTCCTCCCGCTGTCACCAGCACCAGCCCAACGGCGAGCCGCAGAATAGGCAGTAAGTTGTCTTTAAAATCACGCCAGGAGGTCGTGAACGCCGCCATAAAAAGCAGCGGGGGCAGGAAGATCAGAAAGACATCTTCAGAGCGCAGCTCGATGCGGCGTATCCCTGGCACGAAGCCCAGTAAAAGTCCCCCTAAGACAAGAACAATAGGGAAAGGCTTTCCGAGGCGACGGGAGAGGAGCACGAGCCCAACCATCGCCGCCGTGAGCAGCACCAGAGTTTCGACGTCACGCACCCGGCTTCTCCTCCGCTTGCGCTGCACAGAGGCACGCTCCAAAAAACAAAATATTACCTGAAAAATAGATCCAGAGCAGCAGTGCCATGACGGCACCAAAGGCTCCATAGATCACGTTCAGCTTTGCAATATTATTGATATAGAGCATGAAAATGCTATTTTGAATCTGAAAAGCCACGGTCGCTACCAGCGCGGCGAGCCAAATCTCGGAAAACGTAATTTTCCGGCTAGGAGAGAACTGATAAAAAAAGCTCACACTAAGAAAGACGATTAGTAAAGGTAAAATCCAGGTTCCTATTCGGGATAGCACGGGCACGGCGACTCCCAATAGAACAGCACACACTGTGACTCCCAAAAACATCAGGCTCTTAAGCGGAAGCTGCCACCAGTTATACGCCTCCGCGCTCCATGCACGGTTTGCGGTAAGGATCAGGGTATTGAAGAACTGCTGCGCGGACCAGATCAGAAAAAGAGTCGCCACGACACTCGCTTGTCCGCGTGCATTCACTACCCCCGTAATGGTGTCAAAGAGAGCGCTCTGAAGCGCACCCGTGATGGGGACATAGCCCTTTACATAGTTCAACACGGAAATTTCTGCCTGAGCAGGGTTAATAAAGAACGAGGCAATCGTCACAAAAAGAACAATCAGTGGAAACAGCGAGAAAAATGCGTAGTTGGCAAATGCGGCGGCTGCCTGTATGCCATCTATACGCGTAAATATTTCAAAAGCATGCACAAGCCTATTTTTATATTTATCGAACAGTTGATACTTACTTCGCACTGCGTATCACCTTCACCACTTCCAGAATCACTAGTGGAATTGTTGCGATAAGTAATAGGAAGAAGCTATCTAAAAACGATACGGATTCGGTCTTTAAGAAACGCGAAAGAAAATCGTTGTGCTGGCTCCAGAGCTGTAACCCTAAGGAAAGTGTGACAACAAGCACGAGGTTGCGGTTGGAGAAAAACGGAATCTCCCAGAGGGGCTTGCTCTCGCTGCGGGCACCAAAGGAGCGCAGAAGCTCGGCGAACACCAAGACAGTAAAGGCGTGTGTGCGTGCGACCTCGGGTGTCTCGGTGCGTAGAATATAGAGATACTCGGTGAAGGTGACTCCGGCGGTGAGGAAGCCATTGAGGAGCATCGTGCGCAGGAAGCTACGGTCAATAATCTTCTCAAACGGATGGCGCGGGGGGCGTTTCATCACATCGGAGTCGATCGGGTCGATGGCCAGGCAGAGTGCGGGGAGGCCATCGGTGACGAGGTTGATCCAGAGCAGGTGAATCGGCAGGAGCGGCGAGGGCAGCCCGACGATCACACACGCGGTCATGAGAAGTAGCTCACCCGCATTGCCTGCGAGCAAGTATTCTAGAGTCTTACGAATATTGTCGTAGATGCCACGGCCCTCTTCCACGGCGGCGACAATCGTGGCGAAGTTGTCATCGGTGATGATCATGTCCGCCGCTTGCTTGGTGACCTCGGTGCCCGTCTTACCCATGGCGATCCCAATGTCGGCGTGCTTGATGGCGGGCGCGTCGTTGACCCCGTCACCGGTCATGGCGACAATGGCCCCGCTCGCTCTAAGAGCATGGATAATCCGGAGCTTGTGGGCTGCCGTCACACGGGCATAGACTGCAATCGTCGGTGTGCGCTGCTGGAGCTGCTCCTCGGTCAGTGCATCAAGCTCCGTGCCCGTGAGAGCTGCCGTGCTCTTGGTCGCGATTCCCAGCTCTTGGGCAATGGCATTTGCGGTGTGTGCATTGTCGCCGGTGATCATCACCACGCGGATGCCAGCCGCGTGACACCGGGCAATGGCGTCTTTGGCTTCGGGGCGCGGCGGATCCACCATGCCCGTCAGCCCCACAAAGACCAGCTCACGCTCGATGCCATCAGGGGTGAGCTGGCTCTCGGGGGTATCGCTCGCCAGATCCCGGTAGGCGGAGCCGAGCACACGGAGCGCCGCTTGCGCCATTACCGCCACTTGCTCCAGAAGGCTATCGCGCATATCGTCGGTAAGTGGGACGATGCCCGTGGCAGTGTAGAGCTGTGTGCAGCGCTGCAAGAGCTGGCCAGGAGCCCCATTGACTAGTGCACGGAAACTTCCATCGGCCTGCGTGCGAATCACAGCGCTGCGCTTGCGATTCGCATCAAACGGGAGCTCTCGGTACTTGGGCTGCTCTTTCTCAAGCGCCTCACGGTTGCCCCCCGCTTTTGTCCCCGCAACAAGAAGTGCTCCCTCGGTGGGATCGCCGATTGTTTTCCAGAGGCCCGCTTCCTCGCTCAAGTGCGAACTATTGCAACCCAGAAGATTGGTGGCAAGGGTGAGAAGCGGCGCTGTGTGGCTGTCTTGTGCGCGCTTGCCCGCAAGCTGGATCTCGCCCTCCGGGCTGTAGCCGCCGCCCGTGACTTCGTAGCGCTGACCGGCAACAAAAAGCTCGCGGACCGTCATCTCGCCACGGGTGAGCGTGCCGGTCTTATCGGTGCAGATCACACTGACCGAGCCCAGCGTTTCGACGGCGGCGAGCTTACGAACAAGAGCGTTGCGGCGCGACATCCGCAGCACGCCCAGCGAGAGTGCGACAGTGACGACCGTCGGGAGTCCCTCGGGCACGGCGGCGACGGCAAGGCTGACCGACGTGAGCGTCAGCTCCAGAATCTTCGTCCCACGCAAGAGGCCCAGCACAAAGAGCAGCGCCACGATGCCCAGTGCTGCCCAAATGAGAATCCGTCCAAACGCATCGAGCTTTTGTTGGAGCGGCGTGTCCTTATTGATCTCTGTCTCTTCAAGTAGCTCGGCGATATGGCCCAGCTCGGTCTGCATCTCGGTTGCAACCACCACGGCTTGGCCGGTTCCCGCTGCCACACTGGTGCCCTGAAAGACAATATTCTCGCGCTCGGCGAGGGGAACGTCTTCTTGCTGAAGTATCTCAGGCTGCTTGGGCACAGCCACGGACTCGCCCGTCAGTGCGGACTCTATCACTTTGAGAGAAGCGGTTTTTAAAAGCCGAGCATCGGCGGCAACCAGATCGCCTGCCTCTAAAAGTAAGACATCACCGACGACGATCTCGGTCGCGGGGACTTCCGTGACGTGACCTTCGCGGCGCACCCGCGCTTGCGGAGCCGTGAGCTTTAGCAGAGCCGCAATAGACTGTGCGGCACTGAGCTCCTGATAAAAGCCAATGGCGGCATTGAGCAGCACGATCAAGAGAATCGTAATCGCGTCCACGAGCTCGCCCAGCGCACCAGAGATCACACTCGCCGCGATCAGAATCCAGATAATGACGTTTTTAAACTGGCCGACCAGGAGCTGCCAGGGGCGAACAGGCGGAAGCTCTTTGAGTGCATTGGGGCCATCTGCCAGGAGCCGCTTCGCCGCCTCTTTCTTCGAGAGTCCCGCAACCGAGGAGCGCACTTGGGCGAGGATCGTCTTTACCGACTTCTGGTGCCAGGGAGTCATGGAGCGAGGATCGAGCCTGCCAGCAAGGGCTTGCCTTCCGAAAAGCACAGCAAGTTCGCTACCGTCACCCGCGCAATCTCGCCCAGTGCCTCTTTGGTGAGAAAGGCTTGATGAGCAGTGATGAGCACATTGGGAAACGTTAAAAGGCGCGAGAGTTCGTCGTCTTGGAGGATCTCGCCAGAGTAGTCCTCGAAGAAAAAGCCTTCCTCGTCCTCGTAGACATCCAGCGCGACTCCGCCGAGCCAGCCGGTTTTGAGTGCCTTGATCAGGGCTTTGGTCTCGACAAGCTTGCCACGGCTGGTGTTGAGAAGATAGGCTCCGGGCTTCATCTGGGCCAGTGTCTCGGTATTCAGCAGATAGCGCGACTGGGGCGTGAGAGGCAGATGCAGCGAGATGATATCGCTTTTTGCCAGGAGAGTAGGAAAATCGACGTAGTGAACACTGTGCTCCGCTGCCCACTCCAGAGACGGAGCCAAGTCGCAGGCGAGCACTTCGGTGCCGAATCCACGGAAAATCTGTGCCGCGACGCGCCCGATCTTGCCGGTGCCCACAATCCCGATAGTCTTGCCGTGCAGGTCAAAGCCCACGAGCCCGGTGAGAGAGAAGTTATGCTCACGGACACGGTTGTAGGCGCGGTGGATCTTTCGATTGAGGGCGAGCAAGAGCGCCACGGTGTGCTCCGCTACCGCATAGGGCGAGTAGGAAGGCACCCGTGTCACGGCCATCCCCAGCGCCTTTGCCGCCCCGAGATCTATATTATTAAAGCCCGTACTGCGGAGCGCCACGAGCCGGATGCCTCGGGCATAGAGCTGCTTGAGACACGGAGCATCCAGCAGATCATTGACGAACACACAGACTGCCTCCGCTCCGTCGGCGCTGGCAACGGTCTCGGTGGTGAGGCGGAACTCATGGAAGGTGCAGTGGAGCTTTTCCATACCAGTGGCATTCTCAAAGTACTCGCGGTCGTAGGGTTTTGTGTCGTAGAAAGAGACGCAGGTCATGGGTTTAGCCTCCAGATGGCGAGATTCAGTGTCGCGGCGATACTGACCCAGACCAAGTAGGGGATCAGCAAGACGGCGGCAACTTTACGGATGCGCCAGAAGAGCCCCAGTGTGATGGCGAGGGCCAGCCAGAGCGTGAGTATCTCGGCGAAAGCGAGCCCGAGTAAGTGCCTTCCAAAAAAGAGGGGTGTCCAGAGCGCATTAAGGAGCAGTTGCACCAGAAACCAGCCCAGCGCCCGCCACTGGGTTTTCCAGCCCCCTTTGTGCCAGATAAGCCATGCGGATACGGCCATGAGCATATAGAGCAGCGTCCAGATGGGACCAAAGACCCAAGCGGGCGGATTCCAAGACGGTTTTACCAGCCCCGCGTACCAGCGGTCGCTGGAGACAAACACCGCACCTAGAGAGGCCGAAAAGCACAGAGCCAACCAGGCAAGCAATGGTCGAGCAGGATGGGGGGCTGGAGGAATGGCACCAGGAGGAGTCACGGAGTTAGCTCCACAACCATCTTCCCTATATTTTCTCCCTGAAATAGCCCGATAAATGCGCCCACTGCTTTGTCTATGCCATGCACGACTGTCTCTTTGTTCTTGAGCTTGCCCACGCGAAGATAGCTACCCACTTCGTCCTCGAACATGGTCTGGCGCGGTAGCCAGTCGCTCGCAATCAACCCTTTCATGGTCAGGCGCTTGGTGGTCATATTGAAGAGATTGGCCGGGCCAGGTCGCTGGTTTTCCGCGTTGTAGCCTGAGATGCCGCCACACGCGACGATCCTGCCCCCGATGCGCAGTGTGGAGAGCGCCGCTTCCAGTGTCTCTCCGCCGACATTGTCAAAGTAGACATCAATTCCCTCAGGGGCAGCCTGCGTGAGCAGCTCCAGCACGGTGCCGTCGTGGTAGTTGAATGCGGCATCGAAGCCGCACTCGTCGCGCAGAAATGCCACTTTCTCGTCGGTGCCCGCCGAGCCAATCACCCGGCACCCGCGAATCTTGGCGAGCTGGCCTGCGACATTTCCCACTGCTCCCGCCGCGCCGGAGATATAGATCGTGTCGCCCGACTTGACCTCCACTAAGTTCAGGCCCGCCCAGGCCGTGAGCCCGGTCATTCCCAGCAGGCCAAGATGGATCGAGAGAGGCTGAAACTCATGGCTGACCTGGTGCAGGTCTTTGGCGGACGCGACAAAGTACTCACGCCAGCCAAAGCCCGAGGTCACGACATCTCCAGGCAGAAAGTTCGGGTCGCGGGACTCGATCACCCCGCCGACGGCTCCCCCATTCAGGGGCGTGTCGAGTTCAAACGCAGGGACATAGGACTGGCCTTCGTTCATGCGTCCACGCATGTAGGGATCTACGGACATGAATCGGTTTCGGACGAGTATCTCATGGTCTTTGAGCGGCCCGAGCTCGGTCTGCCCCAGGGAGAAGTTCTCGGGAGTCGGGAGCCCCTTGGGGCGGGAGAGAAGCCGAATCTCGCGGCTAATAATTTCTGGCATTGCTATTTTTCCTATTCTGACTCTGCGATGAGCTTGTCGTTTTTACCACGCGCAAACTGGAGCGTGAGCTCCGCCACGCGCTGGCCGTAGAACTCGGCGGTCTCTAGATCGCCTTGCGAGGGAGCATCGGAGGCGGCTATCTGAAAGCTGGCGGCCATCGGGCCAATGTAGGAGCCGACACGATTGTGCGCGTCTGGGCCAGGGCCAGAGATCTCGTTCATCTCCTCGGGCTTGTTAGGCGCGGGCATCATCCCCAGCCCGACAAAGATCATCCCATGCTGCATCGCATTGATCGTCAGGCCCAGGAGCGTGTTGAGCTTGTCGCCGGAAAACGAGGAGGAGTTGGTGAAAGCCCCAGCGATCTTGTCTTTCCACGCAAGGGTGAACCACTTCTTGGCCGCGACTTCGATAAAGGTCTTCATGCCGGCGGACATACTGCCCATGTACGTCGGGCAGCCAAAGATGATGGCATCGGCGGTGTCTAGCTCATCTAGGCACTCGGCTGCTTCCTCAACACTGTAGAGCTTCGCTTGGATGCTGGGCACACGCTGCGCACCGTGGTAGACGGCCTCCGCTTGTCGCTTGGTGTGGCCGTAGGTGGAGTGGTAGATAATGGCGATTTTATTCATGTGATTCTCTCTTTTTTAGTTTTTTAGAAAAAAGAGCGCTCTTTAGAAAAAAAGAGCGCTCTCTCTTACACCTAGATAAAACTAGGCGCTAGTAGGAGACCGCGATATTGTCCACGACATTGCGAACCCCTGCCGTGCCCCAGGCGGAGTGCATCGCTAGCTCTCGGGCAGACCAGCTCTGAACCGTGCCGCGAAGCGTGACATCAGCGCCTTTAACCTCGACGGAGATCTTATGCGCATCCGAGACGGCGCGGCGCTTGAGGGCCGCTTCTATATCGGACTTAACCGTGCTTGCAGTGACGGTGGCCTTGATCGCAATCTGATCACTGACCCCGGTCACGCCCATCAGATGGCAAACAGCGTCCACGGCGGCCTTGCGCTGGTACTCCCAGGAAACTTCTCCGGAGAGCGTGATCCAGCCGTTTTCCACCATGATCTTGACGCTGTCTTTGGGGACATACGTTGACCACATCAGCATATTCTCCGCCGAACCCGCAATATCGGAATCGCTACGCTTGCTGGAGCCGGGAAGCTTAACGTCCATCTCGACGGCGAGGGCTTTCACCCCGGAGACGCGCTGCGCTGCGTGCTCCGCATCCCATTTCGCGGCATAGCTGTCTACATGGCCCGCGAGTGTCACGATCCCATCGGCGACTTCGACGCCTATATGCGTCGCATTGATAGAAGGCTCCCACTTGAGCTCCGCCATAACATCTTGCTGTAGCTGTGAATCTGTTTTTATCATAATTGTCTGAACCTCAGTGCCCCCTATGCCCCCTACTTGCCGCAGGTTCCCACTATACTTTCTGCTCATTTTGATGTCGCGACGAAAGAGCTTTGCGAGGAGTAAGGCGACGAAAGAAAGGCACGGCCATACGAGAAGCTTGAGACTAAGGGAACCTGATGGCTCTCTTGGAAATAGGACACAAATATGAACACAGAGACACCCTATTCTAGTGTGGGAACTCCGCTTGAGAACGGTGCGGCTGCCGTTTCTCACACCGTGGGGACGCACTACACACAGGCAACTGCCGCCGATGCCGGGGATGCCATTGCCCTCGATGCGTCCGAACTGGCGGCGGTTGCGGAGCCCGACTATGCGGTGCCCGGCACACACGATATCGTCGATCCTGAGAGTGGTTGTGTACTAGATCCCGACGAGGCGATTGCAGTGGCACGCGAGGAGAACGAGGGAAATACCCTGGTGGCTCCGCCGCGAATTTACCAACCGCAGGAAGCATTCGATGTGATGCGTAGAATCGATGTGATGCGTAGAATCCAAGAAGAGACGATGCTTGATCCCGAAGGGCCGACGGGAGCGTAGCTTCAGCAGTAATAGGGATTCGTCAGGCGCACCAAGTGCCACATTCTAAGGTGTTTCATGTAGATGAAACACCTTAGAAACCACAGTTATTTAATACACCGTGGTGACAGTTGTGGTGGTCGCACGGAGCTGGTAGTGCTGACCTGCACTGTCGGTGAGGTCAGCAACGATGTCTACGGTATTACCGTCATTCCAAAGTGGCCCCTGGCGAATGACACCTTCAACGGTGTTGGCATCACGACGTAGGTCTACGGACATTGAAGCCCAAACGTCGGCAACACGTGCTACAGAGATGCGATCTATCTGAAGTCCACTCGGAACTGCGGAACCATCTGCGGCAACGATAGCGATGGAGGCGAGAACCCGAAGGTCCGTTGGCGAGGTTGAGGGCATCCGGTTAATCCATACGGTAGCCGTTGCCACCAGAACTTTGCCTTGCACGGAGACCTGTTGTGGTACCGCACGCAATTGATCCGCTGCGGTCGCCGGGCCGGGTGTCGGTGTGGGAAGGGGAATAGGGGTTGGTATAGTGCCAGGGACAGGAGTGGGTGTGGCAAGTGGTATAGGAGTCGCGCCAGGAACCGGAGTCGCGCCAGGAACCGGAGTCGCACCAGGTGCGGGGGTGGGTGTGATTAGAACCGGCGGAGGTGAAGGAGTGATCGGGTCAAGGGCACTCACCCCGCCGCATCCCGTGAAGAAAGCAATGCTTCCTAAAAGGACAAGTGATGTTTGTATTTTTGATGTGATTTTCATTTTTTTTCCTTTTTAATATCTATTAAAGATGAATATCTGTATGTGGGAAAATAAAATGAGGTTCCATGTATAAAAATATATAAATTTTCTATTTTATCTATGAGCCGCCGCCGGTTATAAGACCACCGACGGCGGCAAATTTAAGTAAGCGGCGACGGCTGAGAGTACACGGGGAGGGCATAGAAAGACTCCTCGGGAATCAGGCGGGATTCGACAAAAGCAAGGAGCCCCACAATAAGCTCCCCTGCGAGAGCGGATCCTATGATCCAGCGTCGCCAGCGGCGATTGGTGTGTCTCTGCTGCTTAACTCGGATCAGCATAGACACAAAAGCAAAGTCCATGACGATGAGAACAAGGCTCAGCAGCAGATGAATCACGACTCTAGCCGCCTGAGGTAGAAAGCGCGGGCCTCTTGCAAGAGCTGCCCCTCAGTGAGGGCTTCGAGATCCACAGTGAGGGCTCCGACAAGATGCTCGGCAGTGTCTCTATGGTGCGTCTGCAGATAGTCCTTTAGATGCATCATGGCGCTGCTGGATCCCGTGCCGTTGCCCATCAGCAGAATCTCCTCAGCTCCTGTGAGGGTTTTGGAAATGGCTTCGTAGTAGGCGAGGCTCTCGGGAGCACGTGCTTCCGCGTTGTTGCCCCGGGTGTGCTTGAGCATCCGGAGTGTCCCATGAGGATCAAAGGGGTGAAGGTGCTCCGGAACGGTTCCTTTTTCCTCTGAGCGAAAAATAAGGGTCTCGTGCTGACTGATCACGACGAGCAGGCGCAGCTTGGAGGCGGTGTCAACGGGACTATTTTGATTAAAGCCGACGCTCTCTAGAAAGTCTCGAAGAGCCCGCACTTGGGGCCGATCCGACGTGTCTTTGTCTTTTGAACGGTGGAATATTCGGGGCGTCCCATTGACAGTGAACGTGAGCTGGCCGTTGTTTTTTGTCTTGACGGTTCCAATTTGCTCGATCAGCGCGATAATATCGTGCCACTCCAGCTCGCTGGAGATAGGATTCTGGAAGACGCCTTCCAGGGTGTTTCGGTAGGTTTGCATGCTAGTACCCATTACTTTCTCTTTACTCTTTTGTGTCTCTCTAGTCATTCCAGCGGAGCGTAAACTCATAGCTACCCACGGCGGCCTTGTCGGAAGTAGATATCCACGACATCGTCTACCCGTCCGTTCCAGGAGATAGAACCATGATTTTTAGTTCGACTGCGCTGTGCCGAGGCCGGAAGCGGGTTGAGAAGACTTGGCAGAAAGGCGATGCCAAGCAGAGTGGTGAGAGTCTTAATTTCATTGGTTTCCTTGCTGCTACAGATGACCCTTAAGTTACTGGGTTCCCTATAAAGTGCGGGGGAACCGTGGCCTAAATTTGCACATACGAGCGCTGAGTGAACAAAAATGAAAAAGTCAAAACCGATACTACTTCCCCTAGCAATGAGCTTCTTACTCGCTCAGAGCCTCTTCGTTCCCACTCCGAGTAGTGCCCAAGCGCCACCCCAGCATGCCCGTCGGGATGAAGTTCGCACACACGATGTCCCTGTGCGGCCCCGCAATACGGCTCCGCCTATGCAACAGAGGCCCAACGAGCGCCCTCGCATGGGTAATACGAATCAGACAAGTCAGACAACCATGCTACGGGGCACTAGCCAGACGCGGATGCAGCGGACGTTTACTCGAACGACGCAAGGACGGCACTACGACAATGGGATGACACTCCGACCGGCGGTCACGGTTCGCGTCAACTGGCAAAAGCCCTACTTTCCGCGCGGTCATGTCTACTATCCGCACTACGAGCAACGCTACAATCCCCAGAGAAACTTTATCTCCCCTTTTGGGTTTTACTTTGGCATCGTCCCCGCGTTTATCTCACGAGACTATGGCTACGACCGCCGACCCGACTATTCCTATGTGGAGACGATCACCTACAACGGCAACAACTTCCGGGGCTACACCGGTACACAAGATACCAACTACTTCAACGACCGTGGGCTTGGGCAGCGCGAGCCTGGGCTTTTGAACGCTATAGACGAGCTTCACGAGGCGTTCCGCCGTGGCAATATTGATGCGCTCGTTGCGCTTACCGATCCTAGTACAGAGATCGCGATCTATCTCAAAGGCCAGTACGAGTACTCGATGGAGGCAAACGACTATCTTGACCTAACGCGCGATGCTCTCTCCTCCATGAAGACGCTTCAGTTTGACCTGACACTGCTGCATAAGCGAGCCGACGGGGTCTTTGTTGTCTCGGGCAAGCATGTTTACTGGGGAAAGAATGGCCAGACACGTACGGTCTACGTGAGCTATGTCTTAGAGTCGCTGCGGGATCAGTGGACACTGACGCAAGTCGGGACTGCCCCTGACCGTGTTCAAGAGTGGAGCTAAGCAGAACTCAGGAAATTTAGGGAGCCTGCTCCTCAAGAGGAAATGTGATGATTACGCAGGCACCTCCATTCGGGCGGTTCTGGTAGAGAATCTCGCCGCGCAGGTCCCAGCGCCCCATATTCTCGATGAGCTCAATGCCCGTGTTGGCCGACTTCTGTGGATCGAAGTCGGGGGGGAAGCCGGGGCCGTCGTCGCAGACTTCGAGCTGCGCGGTGTGCTCTGGCAAGCGAGTCAGGGTGACGTGCACATCGCCCTTGCCGTGCTTGAGTGCATTGGAGACAAGCTCATTGACAAGCAGCGTGAACGACCCGCCTTGCTTGAGCGTGATCACCATCTCGTCGGCCTGTATGAGAATCTTGCGCTCACCCGACGTGGCCTGCAAGATCGGGGCAAGCTTCTCCAGCGCGGCTTTGAGAGAGACAGTATCAAGGTCAACGCCGGTCTTGGAGTCTAGCGTCAGTAGGTCATGAAGCGAGGCGAGGGTGCGGATGTGCTGACTGATGCGCCTGAGCTCCGAGACCGGAACGGTGTCTCCCTGGAGCGGCATCTGGAGCTCCACCAGAGCCGAGAGCACCTGGAGATTGTTCTTAATGCGGTGGTGCGACTCGGCCACGGCGCGCTGGAGCAGGGTATTGCGCTCCGCACTGCGTGCCTGCGCCTGCTTCTGATCCTCAATATCGGTGGTGACGCCAAACCAGCGAATGACAGCGCCCGCCAGATTGTACTGAGGAATACCACGTACCAGAAACCAGCGAAAGCTACCGTCTTGGGCGCTACGGATGCGAACCTCAACGCTATAAGGAATGCTTTTCTGAAGTGCCTTTTCCCACACCTCGTACATATTAGAAACATCGTCCGGGTGATATACCTCTTGACGTGCTACGGTCTGCGCAAACGACAGGCCTGTGTACTCTGTCCACTGCGGATTGACATACTCCAGCACGCCTTGGGTGTTGGAGATCCAGATGAACTGTGGGACGCTCTCCGCCAGCACTCGAAAAAGCCCCTCGCTGGCATGCAGCGCCTCCTCGACCCGCCTGCGCTCGGTGATGTCGCGGATATTGCACTGGATGACAGCATGGCCGTTCTCGTCGTAGAGATTCGCCACCACCTCGACCTCTTGGCGCTTTCCGTCCCGGCTCTCCAGCGGCAGGTCTTCGTAGCGCACCTGGAGATTGCTCTTGAGCTTCTCGAACATCTCCTGACTGGCGAGCTCGTCTTTCAGTAGACCGATCTCAAAGAGCTCTTTGCCCACGAGCTGGCTGTGTGTGTAGCCCAGAAGCGTCGTCATAAACGGGTTGGCATCGGTGATCTTGCGTGTCTCGGGGGCGAGAAGTAAAACCCCATCTTTTGCCGCCTCAAAGAGCCGCCGATAGCGAATCTCCGAGACCCGTAGCTTATCCTCTGCCTGCTTATGATCGTGGATATCGGTATTTGCGCCTACCCACTCCCGTGCACTTCCGTCAGTGGAGAAAACCGGAACGCCGTAGACACTAAACCAGCGGTACTCCCCCTCACGGGTGCGGACACGAAACTCATTTTTGTGAGGCGTCAGGGTTTCTAGGGAGAGTTGCCAGAGCTGCACTGTGTGGGCACGATCCTCAGGGTGAATCGCTTGGAGCCAGCCCCAGCCTGCTCTCTGCTCATCGTTTTGGCCGGTGATATCGTTCCAGATGTTACTGGCGAAAATAACTTCCCCACTGGTGTTCGTGCGCCAGACGACAGTCGCCGTTGCTGCAATTAGTGCCCGATAGCGCTCCTCGCTAATGCGCAGTGCCTCTTCGGACTGCTTGCGCTCGGTGAGCATGGCGAAGCGCTCCACGGCATTCTCGACGGCGCGGGTCAGGCTTGCGGGCGTGAGCCAGCTCTTGCCCAGGAAGTCCTGTGCCCCCGCATGGAGCAGGCCGGAGCCTACATTTTGATCCGCGCCTGTAACAATCACCACCGGGCAGGGCGGCAGCTCCGCGCCTTCGCATATTGCATTGAGGACATCGGGGGCGTCTATATCGGGCAGGAGAAAGTCCAGCAGCACGCAGTCAAAGGGCCTGTCTTTTGCCTCTTGCACCAGACGCACACCAATATCGCCCCGCTCCGCCTCCACAAAGGTAAAGCGCCGCTCTGACCCCGCCAGCAGCATCCGCCGCATATCGGTACGGTCATCAACGCTATCGTCAATGATTAAGATGCGCCAGGGTGTTTTTTTTCCCGGCATCTAGGGAGCCTCCACGCTATGGTCAAGCGTAAAATAGAATGTGGTGCCGATGCCCACCGTTGAGTCGAGCCAGATGTGGCCGCCGTGGCGCTGGACAAGGCGCTGGACGATGGTAAGCCCGGCACCGACACCGCCCCCAAACTCCGTGGGGCTGTGTAGTCGCTTGAACATGCGAAAGATCTGCTCAAAGTGCCGCGCCTCAATTCCGATGCCTTTATCGCGGATATAGAAGATCATCTGGTTCTGTGCTTCAGCGGGGACAGGCTTTGATGGGGCGGTCTCACCAAGCAGGATATACCCGATCTCAACCTCGGGGAGCTCCTGCGTGGTGTATTTCTTGGCGTTGCTGAGTAAGTTGCTGAAGATCTCGCGCACCCGCACCCGATCACAATCTATAGGGGGCAGAGGACGG
>JANNDD010000181.1:0-3898 GCA_031387365.1 Armatimonas sp.
AAACAAATTAAGATATAGAGAATTCCTCCAATAAATCCTAGTGCCATAAACATATCTGCAAAATCAGCTTCAGCTGACGCCTGGCCTGAACCAAATTTCGAGGATGCAATTGTTCCAGCTCCCAACCCTATCCCGATAGGAGTAAGAAAACCACGCAAAATGCCATTAGTAACAAGGGACACATGAGAACCTCCCGTTGACTCTTTTCCAAGCGGATCACTTAATCCTTTAATCTGGTGATTTAAAAACACCGCAGTTCGGTCATCAGCCTCTACTTCTTTTGCTTTTTCTATTCCCAGAGTTAATCCCCAAATGGCTATTACGATGGCGATAACAAGGCGCGGTATCCAAGCCCGATAGTTCCTTGCTTGAATGGCCCAAACCACAACCATCATCAGAAACAGGCTAACCACTCCTCCACGAGAAGAGGACAGAACAAGAGCCCAGCCTAGTATAGTAAAGGGAATTATATAAATATACCGGCGTCGCAGAAAAGCAACCCAACATAATGCAGCTCCCATATTCAGAATAAAAACATATTCAGAAAATGAAAGTAAAGTTCCAAAGCAACGATAGACACTCTGTGTTAATGCCTGACTAGATCCCCGGCTGATCAGAATCCAAAACTTCTCAATTTCATTCAACCCAACGGTCTGTCTTAAGCCAACAAATGACTCAAACACACCAATAGCAACAATGAAAATAAAAACAACCTTAGAAAGACTACGATTACCTTTACTAAACCCAATAAAATACCAAAAAAGTGGAGTCAATCTAAAAATAGCGCCTCCAATACCAACAGCGATACCTCCTTGCAAAGGGTTGAAAATTTCCAGAATCATTAGAATCACGAGGGGTAAAATCAAACGTGCAACAGGTGTATTCCTTGGTATTTTCCGCATTAATACCATGCGTAAAAAAAACATTCCGCCTACAAAAAAGCTAACCAACGTAATAGGGTCGTTACTAATATAACCCGTGGAAGGAATTAGTTCACGTCGTATTAGTCCTAGTAAAACAAGATAGCTCAACATAACCACAACACCGATTGTTGCTGAAAATTCCAACGAAGCCCAGATAATTACAAAGACCAAAGCAGCAATGCAGTAATGAATCGGTAGACTCATTGAGTCACCAGCACGCGCTAGTTCACTGAAACTCCCCATCAAAATCGGGGACATTAATGCCAAATTAGCGATTCCTACCTGACAGCCTAACCCTCCCCATCTGGCAAGTTTTGTCTTCAAACACATCAGTATATTTTTCGCGTCAGACATTAGGTGACCTCCCAGATAAAAGAAGTTGGCAAGAGATGCACACTGCCAACTTCCTTTTCAAATATCTTGCCAATAACCCTAGCCACGAAGAATAAAATACAGACCAGGCAAGATTCCTAGTAATCCTAGAAAATCCTGTGTAGAGCCCCATCTACGTTTATTTGGATCAGTTGGAGGGACAAAAATTTCATCATCTGGCTGAATTTCCTTATCTCGGGAACGATCACCTTTAAGCATCTTCTCAATATTGATTTCTTCGGTGGTGCTAACTCCTTTTTCCACACGTGTGAGTTTTACTTTCCTGAGGTCAGCTCCTGTCGAGGGAATTCCAGCAATTGTCAGAGCATCAAAAAGGGTAAGAGTACGATCATCGGGATAATCCTGCTCACCTTGCTTCCCAACGGCTCCATTGATCTTGTAACGGGCCTCTAATTTCGGGATTGTCAATACATCTCCACCTTCAAGTAGGATATCGTTTTCAATTTTCCCCTTTTTATAGCCACGTAAGTCAACTTTAAGAATTTTCCCCTTACGCAAGATTGTCGACTTAGATAGTGCCGCCTTATCCGTTACCCCACCTAAATCGTTGAGTAACGAAAGAATCGAGCCATCTTTTGGGAGCTCAACAGTACCACCACGTCCTGAACCCACTTCACCAATCACTGTGACAGTGATCTGATTACGATCAAGAACCGTCACATTAATCATGTCTCCCTTTTTCAGAAGTAAGTTGTAAGCAGGGTCATTGGCATAGATTTTAGCAAGGTCAAGAGGAATTACTTTTGCCTCACGAAATAAATCAGCCTTGTAAAATTCATAGCGCGTTGCCGCCGAAGCACTACCGGAGGCAATTCCACCGGCAGCCCCTAAGGCATCTAATATAGTCCAGTTCTCCTTGAGAACTAGCTTACCTGCTCCACGGACAGCTCCTAAAATTGTGATTTCACGTGGTTCCTGTTGAACAACATTCACCGTCACATTCGGACGGACAAGCTGCTTCTTGTCCTTTAGACCCTTCGCAATCTCACTAGCGATTTCATCACGTGTTCGACCGGCAGCTTTAATTTTTCCTAGAATAGGAAAGACAAAAGTCCCGTCCGGTAAAACCTGACCATTGAGGGAAAACTCAGGGTGATTGATGACAATAATGGAGACAACATCCCCTGGATTTATTCGATAATCTTCAGCAAGCTTCTCTTGAGTTACTGTAGGACTACCATGCGCCCAACCCGGTTGCGGCAAGACCGCTCCCAGAATGGTGAGTGCGAGCAAACAGCCGCAGAGTACCTTTGGAAATATCATCAATCACGTCCCTTTCCCAGCAGCTCGTTTTCCGATGTCTCGCTACTTGCTTCTATCCCTCGGGCTGTCGGCTCCGCAACCCCACGCCCCGTCCGACTACTCTCCACAGAGGCAGGGACGTAGTACTTCCCATAGTAATAACCAGAGCTGGTACCCTCCACACGGTTGAGAACGGTTCCCAAGACGCGTGCATTGGCCCGTTGCAGTCGCTCAACTGCCTGACGAGAGTTTGTCTTTTTTGTCTCTCCGTAACCAATCACCAGCAGAACACCATTCGTCCGGGCAGCTAGAACCACACTATCTGCCACAGCGAGAGTTGGTGGTGAGTCAAAGAGGACGATGTCCGCCAGAGATTCCAGCTGTGCAATAAGCTCAACCATCCTCGCCGAGCCCAAAAGCTCCGCGGGGTTGGGGGGGGGCGAGCCTGCGGCAATCACGCTCACATTCTCTACACCGCAGGGCCGCATGACTTCGGAGATCTCATGGGTTCCCACAAGAATATCGGTCAGACCTGGAGACGACTCCTGACGGAAAAGCTTATGCAGGCTTGGGCGGCGCAAGTCCGCGTCCACGATAATGACCCGCTTGCCATCCAGTGCCATCGCCATCGCCAGGTTGGCTGCAGTCGTAGACTTTCCTTCCGCTGGTACCGATGAAGTCACGACGATACTTCGCAGAGTGGTACCTACGGCGGCAAAGTTAATATTGGTTCGAAGACTTCGGTACGACTCCATCAAAGGCGAGAAGGTACTGATATCCCGAATTAGACGCAGCCCCTCCTCCTCAACAAGCGGCACGTGCCCCAGGTTTGGTAAACGCAACACCCGTTCTGCTTCTTCTGGGCTATTGATACGATCATCCAATAACTCCTGAAGAAGTGCGAGACATAGCCCTAGAAAGACGCCTAAAAGCCCTGCAAACATAATATTCTGAGGTTTGTTTGGGCGAACAGGGTTTCCTGGTACAATCGCATCTTCAATAACGCGGCTACTCTCAACTTTCGCATTTTTACGCAGCTCAATATCCTGCATTTTCGTACTAAAATAGTCGATACGGCCAGCAGCATTTGTTTGGATTTGTTTAAGATCAGCAATGCGACTTGTAAAGTCGGGAACCTGAAAAAGGCGAGTCCTCAGTCTTTGAATTTCAGCCAAATTCGGCTGAGCAGAGCGCTCAGAACTAGCCAAGTCAATCCGTAGTTTTTTCAGTTCAACATCAAAACCTTCATAAGTAGGATCACGGACTAAGTTTTTCTTTTCAAAGCCTTTCTTATAGGCTGTAGCATACTGTGTAATCCGGCTATACTCCGCTTTTAATGC
>JANNDD010000257.1:0-7402 GCA_031387365.1 Armatimonas sp.
AGCCCGATCCGGGGCAGTACGAGGGAGGACAACTCCAAGGGCTTACCTTCACGCCCAGCGGCGATCAGCTCATCGCGGGGGGCAGCGATGGCGGTGTCTATGCTTGGAACCTGCCGGGCTGGGAGGAGGCGACGGCTGCGGCAAGCGGAGGGCACCGCACGGGGCTTCTTCAGCTCCTGCCCTTCAATAACGAGTGTGTTCTCTGCCGGAGTAGCGACCCTGAGCTACGGCTGCTGGCGCTTGACTTGGGCGTGGAGCTGGTCTGGAACGAGGCAAGTGTTGGGCTGGAGTCGCTGGTCTATGATGCGGCTACGGGCCAGGTGGTGGGAGTGCGCCGGACAGACCCAAACGTGGTGGTGGATGAGCAGCAAGATCGAATCACGGTGCAGACCTGGAAGGCGGCGGGCACACTCCAAGAGGAGCGGCACTATGCTCTGGAGCTGCCCGAGCAAGTCTGGCAGCCGGTGCTCGCCCTCTCGCCTGATGGCCAGTGGCTAGCAGGCGGCGGTAACGATCAGAGTGTGCGGGTCTGGAGCCTGGAGACGGGCGAGAAGATCCTGGATGTCTCTCTGTTCAACCCCGGCGAGAGCCAGGTCGCCACTCCCTTCGAAGATGACAACGATATTATCGCTATTGACTGGTGGCCAGGGACACCGCTCCTGGCAGTACGGCGGATGTCGGATCTGCGGGTAGACTTGGTGGATGCCGAGACCGGCACGCGGCTGTTCGCGGTCGCGGAGCTGGGCAGTAGCCCCGTTTTTGTCGCTTTTCTGCCAGGCACCACGCAGTTTCTTTTTGCGGACTTTGACACCGCCGGGCTAGCTCTCTACGATCTCGCGACGGGTCAGAGCAGCGTGTTAGAGAGTCTGGACTCGCTTACCGCGCTGGCCGCGCTCCCCAACGGGCAGCACGTGGCGCTGGGGCTCAAGGACAAAGTGGTGCTCTACGACGTAGAGAGTCGCGCGGTTGTGCAAGAGCTGCCCTTCCCCTTTGGCGGGATCACGGCGCTGAGCGTGACCCCCGACGGCAAAAAACTGATTGCCGGGGGAGAGCACGGTCAGCTTGTGATCTGGGAGCGGCAATAGCGCCGTAGCAACGGCAGGCCGGGCAGTAGCAGCCAGAGCGTCGCTGGCTCAGGAATAGACTCGGCTCCGAGGGGGAGCGGGTGTTTCGGGTCCGGTGATGCTTTGGAGCCAGGGGAGGCTTTGGGATCGGGGGACGCGGCAAGAGGGGCAGGCGCTGGCCGTGGCGGGACATGAGCGCGGACATAGAACGTTCCCACCAGAACCACTGCCGGTGCGAGCACGAGGCTCAGGTGGCGCAGCCGAGGACGTGGGCGGACTTCGGTTGCGACGGCGAGGGCTTGTAGGCGACGGCGCAGTGGCTCCGGTGGGCGCGGCACTGCCAGATCCCCCGCGAGCCGCTCTCCAAACTCTCTCTCTTCAGCTTCCAAAGTAGTCCCTTCCTTCCCGCCGTGCCGCCTCCCGTGCTTGCTGCAAGAGGCTCCCCACTTGCGCTGAGGATCGTCCCAGCACCAGCCCAATCTCCGCTAAACTCCTACCCTCCACGTACTTTAAGAGCAGTGCCTCTCGGTAGTCCGGGCGTAGTGCTGCCAGAATCTTCTGAAGCTGCCCACTCGCCTCTGCGGCCAGCAGACCCCGCTCCTGCTCGGCTTCGGTGAACAGCGTCTCGCAGAGCACGGTTTCTTGGCGGCGCTCACGCAGACGGAGCGTGTCGGCCACTTTCCGGCGCGCGATCCCGATCAGATAGGCCCGCGCGGGATCGTTGTCCTGGGTGATTCCCTCCCGGTTTGGGCAGACGTGCACACGGGTGAAGGCAGCCACAAATGTCTCCGCCGTCGCATCTTCCGCCTCCACTCCCGCCCCCAGCCGCAGCGCGACGTAGCCATAGACGGCATCCGCGTAGCGCTCCTGTAGCTCCGTGGGAGTCCACGGTGCCGCCTTCGCAGAGCGCCTCCACCAGAGACGGGGAATCGCTTGTCGTTGCTCTATCGCTTGAGTTCTCCGCATAGTCTTTCGTAAAGTCGGGTGAAATTTAGGCTGGAGATTTTCCCCAAATAGAACTACTCGGGCTTCTCACAGACAAAAAGCCAGCGATCCGAGCGAGAGTTTGGGGCACGGTCGCCGTAGTTGCCAAAGACCTCTATCTGCTCCCAGCCTGCCTCCGTGAGCCACTCTCTGATCTCGTTGATGGTGTAGGCGCGCTGTAAGTGCGTTTCGTGAAAATATCGTCGAGTGCTGGTATGCGGATCGGTTACCCAGAAGTCCATCTCAACCCGGCAGAGCTTCTCGTCTTCGTCCCAGTGTGACTTCCAGTCGTGCTCAATGGGACCGTTCTTCTCATGCTGGGTGAACAGCCCGTAGCGCAGCGCGTAGATCCCATTCATATCGAATGTCAGGACCCCGCCGGGCTTGGCGTGGGCAAAGAGCCGCCGTAGGCCCTCGCGAAGCCGCACGGGGTCCGTAATGTAGTTGAGCGAGTCGAAGACACTCACGAGCCAGTCGAACTGCCGCCCCCCCAGGTCCAGCTCCGCTAGGTCCGCCACGGAGTACGCGATCTCATAGTGCCTCGCCTCCGACTTCATCCGAGCGATTTGAACCATCTCCGGCGCAATATCGAAGCCCACCACGGGCCGGTAGCCACGCCGGTAGAGCAGCTCACTGAGCGTGCCGGTGCCACAGGCGACATCCAGCACGGACTGTGGCTGTTTCTCGCGCTCACGGACAGCCCGCTCCATCCGGGCCAGCCAAGCAGTGTGGGGGACACCCGCCATCAGGGCATCGTAGATTGCAGGAAGAGACTGGTACTGGGGCATCGCTAGTGCTGTGCGACCTCCTGCCAAGATGCCACACTGAGGTGGCAGGCAGCCATTATCGGTGAGGTAGCGAAGTGAAGCAGGCGGGCTTCTGTCTCTGGTTTTTCAATCGCCAGAGTCATAGTGTGCCTTGATTTCCTTTCAGCCGTGCTTCCTGGGCTTCTTGTCGTTTTGCTGCGGCGATCACGCGGGCATCGCGTTCTTTGATGGCTTGCTGCTTGGCTTGAATCTGCTTCTCTGTTAAGCCAACATAGGTAAACCCACAGCCAAGGTGATCTGAGGGAAGCCATCTTGAGATGCGATAGAGGAAAACATCATGACTAAATTCGTCTCCCTGCTTGGGCAGTGGCACTCGCAGGCGTCTGAATTCCTCCTCCGACAATGCTACTTGGTACCCTCGCGGCGGTGTGACAATCAAGCTCGCGTAACCTACAGAGGCAGCGATACCCAGCAGTGCGAAGATAGTTTTCTTTGGTCGGTTCATGGTGATTTTTTCTCTGATAGCTTTTCTGTTTCTCGGATAGACTTGATCATCCGTGCTTCTGCCTTGGGAGACAGATGCAAGTGTTTTACATCTTCCTCTGTCGGTAAGCGCCAACAGCCACGGTATACACTGCACTCCTGACCGCACTTCTTGCATTCATCGCGTCCTCTGTTCCAAAGATTCCTTTGATGTGGTGTCGAGGCAGGGTAGTAATTTACGACTAAAGTCGTCGAAGAGGGTATTTCGGGGACTGTTAAGTGAGTTAGAACAGATCCTCCACCGGATTTATGGACTGTGTGGCGTCCCTGTTTTTGGTAGAGGGAAGTCGTAGGCGCAGCGATCTGGCTCCACAGCCCCACAGAGGCCGTGATACCCAGCAGGGTGAGGGGAATTTTCATTGGTCGGTTCATGGTCTTTTCTTCCTCCTCGTGCTTCAATCGAGATTTGGGGGTTGGTCTTGGAATATAGAGGCACGCACCCAGTAAATCAAGATGAGCATTGCAATACCAAAAAACAAACCGGGTAACAAAGCACGTCCAATCTTTATCATTGTGCTTTCGCCGGGCACATCGTAGCGCGGTTTCTGTTCCTGGTTCACTCCTTCGTTCCTATTATCGGGGCAGGCAGGTAGGGATTATTTTTCTGATCTTCTTTGGACAGCGCCGAGAGAGATTGCCAGCCGTCCCTGATCCATATCTGAGGATCTCCCGTTAATCGGTTTACCCGCACATGCCAGCCCAGGGGACTCTCCAGATAGGTGTAAGGCGTTGGCCAAAAAAAGAGGCTGTAAAGCACAAACACGGTCAGGGCCACCCAGAAACGCTTGTCTTTCATATAGATTTACTTACCTGTTTTAGCATTTGTTAATACGTGCTAGCTCGGGGGGGACAACTTTGAAAATAAAAAAAAGAAAGTCGCCAATAACTTCTTCCTAGAGACGTATTGTATCGTGCGCCCAGAGTGCTCTCCAATCTTGATGTGAAACTGCCGAAACTACAGAGGGTAGGTATTTTTACGGATGGCAGAAGGAATCAAAAAACAGACTTCAGTACGGGTTAAGTCGCGGCGCCTTTTAGGGAGCAGCGTCTTAGCGCCGTCGCGCTCCTCCTCGGCAGTGGTCGAGCTGGAGCGGCGCGAGCGGCAGCTTGCCGCCCTCTATGAACTCTGGCGCTCGGCTCCCCAAACGGAGCTGGAGCGGCTTCTCAAAAACGTCACCGAGCGGGCTGTGGCCGCGCTAGACGCCCACACGGGCTCGGTGTTTCTACGCGAGCGAGGAACCGATGTCCTGCGCATGGTGGCGTCTGTCGGGCTTCCCTCTGATGTCTCCGAATCGGTCACACTGCTCATGGGCGAGCGCATCGCCGGACGCGTCGCCGAGACACGGCAGCCGATTCTTGTCAACCGCGACCCCCACACACACCCGATGCTTGCCGAGAACGATATCGCCAAGCGCCCTGAGGTCGAGAGTGCACTCTGTGCGCCGCTGCTGGGCATCACCGACGAAGCCCTGGGCGTCTTGTGCGTCTCCCGGCATGCCCCTGCGACTCAGTACAACGACAGTGATCTGCGCGTTTTCTCTCTCTTCGCCGCTCAGTCGGGAGCCGTGATTGCACAGCGCCAAACCATTGATGATCTTACGCAGGCGGCAAAAGACCAGGCAAAGCTGGAGCGGGAGATGGAGCGCTCCCGTGCACTGGCCGCGATGGGACAGTTCGCCGCGACAATCGCCCATGAGCTGCGTAACCCGCTGGGCTCGATTAAGGGCGCAGCGCAGTATCTCCTGCAAGACAGTCGCGATGAGACTGTTCGCGATTTTCTATCCATCGTGGTTGAGGAAGTGGACGGCCTTGGCAAGCTCACCACCGACCTGCTGGAGTTCGCTCGGCCCACCGTCCCGACTCTCTTTGACGCCGATCTTGTGGCCGTTGTCCGGAGCGAGGTGAGCTTCCTGCGCGAGGAACTCGCACGCCTGGGATGCCCGACGATTCAGGAGAGCTACAGCGTGGACGAAGCACAGGTGCGGGTTGATGTGGGACAGCTTGGGCGGGCTCTACGAAATCTCTTGCTCAATGCGGCACAGGCGATGGCCTCCGTGGGCAACACCCGTGTGGACAGCCGCATTGCTATCACGCTGACGGCGGCGGGTGAGAGCTGGTGTGTCCGTATTGAGGACAACGGGCCGGGCCTGCCCAGTGAGGTCATTGAGCGACTCTGGGAGCCTTTCTTTACCACCAAAGTGCGTGGAACCGGCCTGGGGCTGGCGCAGGTGCGTAAGAGCATTGAGGCGCAGGGTGGGACGATTAGGGCAGAGAATGTCGCGCGGGGGGGAGCCTGTTTTAGCCTGCTTTTACCCCGTCTGCAGGGGATTGAGGACAACTAGGTCATGGCAGCAGAAAACGAAGAGATTAAGCCAAGCGGTGCGACCATCTTAGTGGTGGATGACGAGCCTAACTTGAGGCGTGTGCTTTCGGCTGTGCTGGCCCGTGATGGGCATGAGGTGCTGGTGGCGGATGGGGGACGTGAGGCAGTGCGCAAGGCCAAGGCGGAGCCAAAACTGAGCCTGCTGATCACCGACTACCTGATGCCAGACATGAATGGACTAGAGGTACTGGAGGCAGTGCGCAAGCACCACCCGGGCCTGCGCACACTCATTATTTCCGGGCACGGAACGGTTCGCTCCGCAGTGGAGGCAATGCGCCTGGGAGCCTTTGACTTCATCACCAAACCCTTTGATGTGGAGCAGGTACGCGATGCTGTAGACCGTGCACTGGCAGCGGGTGCGGAGCCTCGGCTGGAGCATTTTAACCGACCTGCGCCCACTGCGGGAAAGAGCACCTCGGTGATTGCCAGTGCGCCCAACCCCACACCGCCTCCAAATCTGGTAAATATACCAGGTGTCTCCTTGATCGGAAGTGCTCTAACAACACAGAAAATGACGCAACAGCTTCTTAAAGCGGCGCAGGCAAGCCGGGCGACGGTGCTTCTCTTGGGGGAATCAGGGACGGGCAAGGAAGTGGCTGCGCGCCTGATCCACGAGGCGAGTAGCCGCAAGCGGGGGCCGTTTATGGCGGTCTCTTGCGCGGCACTGCCGGACACGCTGCTGGAGTCCGAACTCTTTGGCTATGAGAAGAGCGCCTTCACGGGCGCGGCGGGGGCAAAGCCCGGAAAGTTCGAGCTGGCCGATGGCGGAACACTGTTTCTGGATGAGATCGGGGACATTCCTCCCCTCACACAGGTGAAGCTGCTCAGGGCGCTCCAGGAACGAGAGATCTGCCGTATCGGGGGAGTCAAGAATACCAAAGTGGATGTGCGCGTGGTGGCGGCGACCAATCGGGATCTCTGGCAGGCGGTGCAGGAGGGGAGCTTCCGGCTAGACCTCTACTTCCGCCTGCATGTCGTGCCCGTCTGGCTGCCGACGCTGCGGGATCGAGCCGACGACATCCCGGCACTGGCAGCTTATTTTTTAGAGAAAATCGCACGCGAGAACAGTAGAGCTTTTCCCCAAGGGATTCAAGCGGAGGCACTGGGCTACCTGGGACGGCACACCTGGCCGGGAAATATTCGTGAGCTGCAAAACGTGATCGAGTACGCCGTGGTGATGTCTGCATCAGATGCGGTCAGTATCGAGGCGAGTGCCTTGCCGGAGCAGCTTTTGCTACAGATCAAGGCACAGGATCATGCCGGTGGGCAGCTACAGCTCAAAGTAGTGAACGGGTAAGACAAAAACAATGGACTTCTGGCGAATCTGGCGGCTGATCAACCGTCGTATCTATCTTGTTATTGGGCTGGCGCTGGTTGCGGCAGTGCTTGTGGTCATTGGTATCTTTATTCAGAACCAGATGGCGGGGGTGACAGCGGACGCACGCCTGACCGTTCAGCAAGCTCCCTCCAGCATGGTGACGTCTTCAAGCGAAAACCCGACTCTGATCCAGGCCGACCCTAGCAAGCGCATCTCGGAGCTAACCACACAGCTAAAGGGCAATAATAACATTTTTGTGCAGGCTGCGGAGCTCCTGCGCAAGGATGAAGAGGGGCGCAAGAGAGAGGTTTATAGTATTCTTGAGCGCAACCAGTACTTCGCC
>JANNDD010000314.1:0-1812 GCA_031387365.1 Armatimonas sp.
TCTGAAATTGTTGGCAAGGGGAACCCATCCCCTTGCCCCTCATAACAGCCACCCACAGCAATACGGTGGGTGGGATCACGCTCCTCGCACGGGCTAAAGCCCGTGGCTTCCGCGCGTGCCTACGGCAGGGAAGGGGGCCGGGGGGATGGGTTCGGAGCGCAATCGTGGGTACAATACCCGCATGAAGAAGAATGCACCGGTGAACCGCCTGAACGGTTCCCTTCCCAAAGTGGGGATTCGTCCCACGATTGATGGCCGCTACGGCGGTGTGCGTGAGAGCCTGGAAGAGCAGACCATGGGCATGGCGCAGCGCACGGCGGCACTGATTGTGGCAAATATCAAGCATGCCTGTGGTTTGCCCGTTGAGGTAGTGATTGCTGATACGTGCATAGGGGGCGCGGCGGAGGCGGCGGCGTGTGCGGAGAAGTTCGCGCGGGAGGGGGTTGGCGTCGTGCTGACCGTGACCCCGTGCTGGTGCTACGGCGCGGAGACCATGAGCCTCGACGCGACGGTTCCCACGGCGGTCTGGGGCTTCAATGGCACCGAACGCCCCGGCGCGGTCTATCTGGCGGCGGTGCTGGCGGGGCACACGCAAAAAGGAATTCCCGCCTTTGGCATCTACGGCCACGATGTGCAAGAGAGCGACGATACGAGTATTCCCGCCGATGTCTCGGAGAAGATCCTGCGCTTTGTAAAGTCCGGCCTCGCGGTGGCTTCGATGAAGAACACCAGCTACTTAGCCATGGGCGGCGTCTCGATGGGAATCGCGGGCTCGATCGTGGACTGCGACTTCTTCGAGAGCTTTCTGGGGATGCGCCCCGAGTTTATTGACATGACCGAGTTCGTGCGCCGTCTAGACAAAGGCATCTACGACAAAGACGAGTACGTGCGCGCCCTAGAGTGGGTCAAGACAAACTGTCCTGAGGGCGCGGATGTCAACCCGCCACACAAGCAGCGCACGCGAGAGCAGAAAGACATCGAGTGGGAGACGAGTGTCAAGATGGCGCTGATCGCCCGTGATCTTATGGTCGGAAACCCTAAGCTGGCGGAGATGGGGTACGTGGAAGAATCCCGTGGGCACAATGCGAGCGTCGGGGGCTTCCAGGGCCAGCGGCAGTGGACGGATCACTTTCCCAACGGCGACTTTCTGGAGGCGATTCTCAACACGAGTTTTGACTGGAACGGCATCCGCCAGCCCTATATTGTCGCTACCGAGAACGATGCCATGAACGGCGCGTCCATGCTCCTCGGGCATCTTCTCACACAAGGTGAGGCGCAGCTCTTTGCCGATGTACGCACCTACTGGTCGCCGGGTGCCGTAGAGCGCGTCTCTGGGCACACACTCACGGGGAAAGCTGCAGGGGGTCTGCTGCACCTCATCAACTCAGGGCCTGCCGCGCTGGACTGGACAGGACACGGCCTCAAGCCCTGGTACGAGATCGAGGACAACGAGGCCAAGCAGGCGCTCGCTGCCACCCAGTGGTGCGCTTCCGTCACCGAGTACTTCCCCGGCGGCGGCTGGAGCACGGATTTCACGACTCTGGGGGACATTCCCTGCACGATGTTCCGCCTGAACTTAGTCCGCGGTCTCGGCCCGGTCTTGCAGATCGCGGAGGGCTGGACAGTCTCCCTCCCCGATAGCGTCCATGAGATTCTCGATGCCCGTACGAACCCAACCTGGCCGACCACCTGGTTTGCCCCGAATCTCACGGGAGTCGGGCCGTTTGTGGATGTGTACTCGGTGATGAACGCCTGGGGCGCGAACCACGGTGCGATCTCCCGGGGGCATATCGGCGCGGATCTCATCACGCT
>JANNDD010000317.1:0-3456 GCA_031387365.1 Armatimonas sp.
CAAGAAAACGATGGTCTGAGCCTTTTTGATGCGGTGGTGCCGGTGCCTGAGCCTGTTAAGCCCGCGCCGAAACTTGCCGAACCGCTCGACGATGATTTCCCCCCACTGCCTGACGATGAGTTTGCCTCCGGGGCCATCTCCCCCGGCTCGTTCCTCGCCACCCCCTCTTCCCCTGTTGCTCCTCCGTCGCGGGAAGAGGGGCAACCGGCCAGCCTTTCTTCCCGCGCGCTTGCGAGCAGTAGGGGAAGAGAGGTGCCTGAGCTCCACGAAGGCGGAGAGATGGCAAAAAACTCTCCTGAACCTGAGCTTGAGCTGATAGATCCCCGCATCAGTCTTGCAGCCGTACAGAGAGCATGGCCGCAGTTTCTCGCCCAGGCACAGAAAATTTCCATGAAGACCAGTGTCATGATGCAGGGGGCTGTTCCCGTGGCGGTGGAAGGCAAGACGGTTGTTCTTTCTTTTAGCGCACGCATGAACTACGACATGATGAACGCGCCCAAGCAGCAGGAGTTTGTCCGGAAGCTCCTGGCACGCGTGCTGGCTCCCGATCTTGAAACGCTACCTTTGCGCTTCGTGCTAGATGAGAACGCCCCGCCACCGCCGCAACGTGCGATTGCGCGCCAGCTCGTGCGCCGGGATCCGATGGCCGAAGTGGAGGCGCTCAGCTTTGAGAGTGTCGCCACCGTGCCCGCCTCGGATGCGCCGCTCTGGACGCCGCCCGCGCCCGCGCCGCGTGTTGCGGAGGCTTCTCGTAGCTCGCACTATGATAATAAGAAAAGTGGGGGGGCGGAACCCGCACCACCACCCGACCTGTCTGCGGAGCTACGCGCACTAGATCCCGAGCTAGCGGCGGCGGCGAAGCCCGGCTCACATAAGGCGCAGGCGCTCTCTGAGCTGCTGGTGCAAGAGATTCTCTCCACTTTTGGTGGGGAGATAGTTGAAGGATAATAAAACCCTATGGCAAATCTGTTTGGTAAGAATAAAGGCCAGGCGGGGGGCTTCCCCGGTCTTGGTGGCGGCGGGAATCAGGGCGGCATGGCCGCGATGATCCAGCAGGTTCAGAAGAAGATGTACGAAGATGCGGAGAAGATGGCCGAGCGCCTCGATGCCGCACGCATAGACGGCTCTGCGGGCGGTGGCTCCGTGAAGTCTACCGTGGACGGCAACGGTAAGCTGATGAGCATCACGATTGACCCGAGTGTGCTAGAAGACAAAGACGCCGAGATGCTTCAGGATCTGGTACTCACGGCGGTGAATGCGGCGCTTGATAAGGCAGCGGATCTGCGCGAGGCGGAGCAGCAGAAGCTCATGCCCGCTGGTATGAATATCCCCGGTCTATTCTAAAAAATGGTAGTTATTTAACCCATGGCACAGTACGCCAAGCCGCTCGCCCGGCTCATCGCCGAGTTCGAGCGCCTGCCCGGAATCGGCCCCAAGTCGGCGCAGCGGCTGGCGTTCTATGTCCTGCGTCTGTCCAACGACGAAGCACGCGCCCTCGCGAGTGCCATCACTGAGGTGAAGGCTGCTGTGAGCTTCTGCGAGAGCTGCTACAACTTCACCGACCAGAAGCTCTGTGAGATCTGCCGTGACCCACGCCGCGACGAGTCAATGATCTGTGTGGTCTCCGATCCGCGCGATCTGATGGCACTGGAGCGCATGAGCGAGTTTCGCGGCAAGTACCACGTGCTCGGTGGGGTTCTCGCCCCGATGGAGGGCATCGGCCCCGATCAGCTTAAAGTGCGAGAGCTGCTCGCACGCCTGACAGGCGGCACGGTACGCGAGATCGTGGTCGCCACCAACCCCACGGTGGAGGGCGATGCCACGGCGATCTATCTGGCGAACTTGCTGCGTCCGCTTGGCCCTAAGATCACCCGGATTGCGCACGGCGTTCCCGTCGGCGGCGATCTAGACTACGCCGATCAAGCCACATTGATCCAAGCCTTCGAAGGACGGCGAGAGCTGTAGCTGAACCCACCCGCGAACCCACCCGGCTCGTCGTTCGTTCCTCACTCCGAGCCACCCACCCACAGGGCAGGGAGGGTTGGGGGAGGGGTACAATTGTGGCATGCTCGCTGTCTCACCTCACCAAAATTCGCTGTTTCAGGGCTACTACGATAGGCTCGCTGCCGTGGAGAGGCTGGGAATCACCCGTGAAGAGGCGCTGCGGCCTGCCTTTGCGGGGCTGATTGACCACTACTGCCAAAGCGCAAAGTGGACTCTGGTGCTGGAGGAGCGGCTTGCCAGTGGGAAGCGCCCCGATGGCACGCTCTACGACTCGTTTAAGATTCCACGGGGCTACTGGGAGGCCAAAGATACCAAAGATGATCTCGAAGCGGAGATTGTAGGCAAGCTGAAGATCGGCTACCCCACGGTCAATACGATCTTTGAGGACACGCGCCGCGCTGTGCTCTACCAGAACCGCCAGCGCATCCAGAGCTTTGACCTGCAAAAGCCCGAGGAACTAGCGGCGCTGCTGACGCAGTTCTTTAATCACACCGATGAGCGCATCGAGGACTACCATAGAGCGGTGACGGAGTTCTCCGCACGCATTCCTGATCTTGCCAAGGGGCTGATGCAGGTTATTGCGGAGCAAAAGACGGGCAACCCCGCTTTTACCCGTGCCTTTGAGGACTTTCACGAGCTGTGCCGCGTCGCGCTGAACCCGCAGGTACGCGCCGAGGCGATTGAGGAGATGCTAGTGCAGCACCTCCTGACCGATAGGCTCTTTCACACGGTCTTTGATAACCCGGAGTTCACGCGGCGTAATGTGATCGCCGCCGAGATCGAGAAGGTGATCGGGGCCTTGACCAGCACGTCGTTTAGCAAGCAGTCGTTCTTGCGGGAGCTGGACTACTTCTACCAGACCATCGAGGAGACGGCGCGCACGATCACGGACTGGTCGCAGAAGCAGGCGTTCCTCAATGATGTCTACGAGCGCTTCTTTCAGGACTTCTCGCGCAAGAGCGCGGACACGCATGGGATTGTCTACACGCCCCAGGAGATTGTCGATTTCATGTGCCAGAGTGTCGAGGACGTGCTCCAGAGTGCGTTTGGGCTCTCGCTCTCCCAAGAAGGAGTCACGGTACTCGATCCCTGCACGGGCACGGGGAACTTTCTTGTCAACCTGCTACGCCGCGTCGGGCCGCTAGACCTGACCCGCAAGTACGATAGCGAGCTGTTTGCCAACGAGGTGATGCTGCTTCCCTACTATGTGGCGACCTTGAATCTGGAGCACGCCTACTTCGAGATGCAGAAGCGCTACCGTCCGTTTCCGGGGCTCTCGTTTGCGGACACGCTCGACATGGCGGAGGGGTCGCAGCTCTCGATGTTTGCGCCGGAGAACCTGGAGCGGGTGGAGCGGCAGAAGAAGACTCCGATTACGGTGGTGATTGGCAACCCGCCCTACAATGTGGGCCAGCAGAACGAGAACGATAACAACAAGAACCGCACCTATCC
>JANNDD010000341.1:0-1500 GCA_031387365.1 Armatimonas sp.
ACAGTGCACGCTCACTCTCCCGCCCCACCACGCGCCGCCGCGCCGCCGCCAGCCGATCCGCGATCCGTGTTGGCATAATAGCCCCATTGTACTCAATTTTCCGGCATTGGTTCCCATTTTACGTGGCCATCGGCAAAGATCACTGCACGGCCTCCGGGGCTGGGAATGTAGCCCAGTGCGGTTTCGGACGGCTTTTCGATCTTACTCTGATTCGTTGGGCCGCTGTAGGTGTAGACAAAGTCCGCGAGCACGTCATTGTTTTTGACGTAGGGGACGATCGCGTCTTTGACGCTTGCCGGGTCGTGCGGGAGGTTCTCGTCGTAGTCCTGCGCGTACATCATCAGCCCTAGCCCTGCCTGTTTGGCGTTGCGCATCGCCAGCTCCTTCATCATCTTCTCAAAGGACAGGCGATTCAAACTCACAATCGGCGCGGCGTAGAGCGCATCGTCGTGGGTGAAGAGCACGGCGGAGAGATCCGGGAGCAAGTAATCGGACTGCGCCTCCGCCGTCACTAATCCACGCACGAACTTCTTCTCCAGCCCCGGCTCGCGCGCCTCCAGCCAGAGCGCGTTGGTATTAGCGCTTCGACCTGCCTGCCCCGTGAGCTTTGCCGCGTCGGCGCTCAGGGTTAGCGCGAGCTTTGGCGCGGGCTTCTCCACTACATAGGCGATCATGTCTTTGTCTTTGGGCGCTTCGCTCAGCGGCGCGACGGTTCCTTGAGCGATCTCAATTGTCTCCCAGGTGTCTTTACGAACTCGGCGCTCCTCCACTTTCTCAAAGGTCGTCGTGCGTAGAAACAGGCGCTTCGCGTCGGGTGATATTGATATTCCACGTACGGCGAATATGCCCTCTAGAAAAACTTGCTTCGCGAGTGGTGAGTAACTACCATCGGCCTGTAAAACGGTGTAGAGCTGGGTCTTAGGCGTTTCTTTTGTGCTACCAGATAATAAAAACCCCGAGAGTCCTGTCATCTCCCGCACCCTCAATAATGCGGGAGGAAGCCCCGTTAGCCAGCGTATTGTTCCTCGATCCACATCGTAGATACCAAACTGCGACTTGATGTCAGCACTCTCCAACGAGAGGCGTTTCATCTCCCATTGCACGATCAAAGCACGCTTTGTCCCTGGGAACCAGGAAAGCTGGGATATAGTTCGGTATGTTTCTTTAGCGGGGTCATCCTCAACCCGATGAATGAGCTTAGTGGTACGGCGGAACGCATCATAAAGCCAGAGTTTTTGCTCACCGAACGGATCTTTCACGTCGTCGGTGGGCTCGGGGCGAAGGTCTTGTGTAATCAGCGCATAGCGGCCACCGGGAGCGGGCTTGACCTCACGAATCTTTCCCGTCAACACGGGTTCGATCTTTCCGATGAGATAGGCATTGGTCTTGGTGGTGACAATACGCGGTGGGCGCGATCCGCTAGATTGCTTGCGAGCGAGTGTGGCGGTGGCGGCGAGGGCGGCGGCTCCCAGACCGAGTGTCAAGAAAAAATGGCGGCGG
>JANNDD010000360.1:0-7567 GCA_031387365.1 Armatimonas sp.
GAGTCATGCTCACCCCTGTCTTTCCCAAGCTTATCTCCGTCGCCTTTGTGGGACAGCTTGCCTTGCTCAGCTTTGTCTTGAGCGAGCTGGTGCACTATGCCACTCTGGTCTACTCCTACCGAAGGGGGTACTAGCTGTGCCCATCCGCAACAATATCCGCAAGCTACGCTTTGAGCACGGCGAGCTCACCCAGCAAGCCCTCGCTGAGAAAGTGGGGGTCACGCGTCAGACCCTGATTGCCATTGAGGCCGCCAAGTACTCACCCACTCTAGAGCTCGCCTTCCGCATCGCCGCCGTCTTTGGCAAGCCGCTCGACGATGTCTTTCAGCATGAGCCGGGCTAGTCGCGAAGCGACGCGGATGGAGACGGTAAAATAAGGCCGATGATTCCTTCCTCTATCCCCGAGCGGGCGCAGCAGTGGCTGTTGGACTGCGAGCGTGCCGTCTTTTCCCAGCGTCTTCCCATCACTCACTGGACTTTTGAGCGAGTGGGGGAAACCCAGCCCGTAGCGATGGGCTTCTCATGGCAGGGTGCCGAGGAGGAGTGCTGGCTCCGGGCAAGTGTCACCGTTCCTCCAAGCTGGTCCGGCGAGCGGGTCGGGTTGTGGTTTGAATTGCCAGGCTGCGAGCCGCTACTCTCGGTGGACGGCACGCTCTGGCAGGCGCTGGACTACAACCACGGGGATGTGCTGCTCCACGAGCCCGCCACAGGCGGCGAGAGCCACGCGCTGGAGATCTCCTGCTACAGCCCCTCGCGCGGCGGTGAGGCGCAGCTTCTCGCGGCGGAGCTGGTGGTGATTGATCGTGAGGCCCAGGGGCTCTACTACGACGCGCTGACGGCCATTGAGCTACTGGGGGTTTTGGACGCCGGGATGCCAGCGGGCGAGAGCCTACGCACAGCACTGGAGCACGCGATGCAGGCGGGCACGGTTATCGAGGCGCGCGCGGCGCTAGGGGAGTTTTTTGCGCTGAACGCCAACCCAAACGCCGATCCCTGCATCACGCTCATTGGGCACTCGCATATTGACCTGGCGTATCTCTGGACAATTTCCAACACGAAGCAGAAAGTGGGACGAACTTTTACGACGGCTCTGCGCCTCATGCGAGAGTTCCCCGAGTTTGTGTTTACCCAGTCGCAGCCACAGCTCTACGCCTGGTGCAAAGAGCTCTATCCCGAGCTCTATGCCCAGATAAAAACACGGGTCGCCGAGGGACGCTGGGAGCCGACGGGCGGGATGTGGGTGGAGGCCGACTGTAATTTATCGTCGGGTGAGTCGCTGATCCGGCAAGTGCTCCTAGGCAATCGTTTCTTTGAGCAAGAGTTCGGGATCACCACCAAGATCCTCTGGCTACCCGATGTCTTTGGCTACAGTGCCTCACTGCCACAAATTATGAAAAGCTGTGGGCTGGAGTACTTCCTCACCTCAAAGATCTCCTGGTCGGACACCAACCGCATGCCGCATGACACGTTCCACTGGCGCGGCATTGACGGCACGGAAGTCCTGACACACTTTTTGACGGCTCCAGAGTTCCATAGAGGGCTAAACCAAGAGATCTCCACCTACAACGGCCAGCTCACGCCCCATGAGCTGCTCCGGGCGTGGGAGCGCTACCAGAGCAAGACCGTCAGCCGCGAGGTCTGCCACGCGGTCGGCCACGGTGATGGCGGCGGCGGCGTCACGCGGCGCATGCTGGAAGTCGCGCGGCGCTTAAAGAGTGTCCCGACTCTGGGCGCGTGCCGCTTTGATCGCGCGGATCAGTTCTTTGCGCGCCTCCCGAAAACCAGTCTGCCCGTCTGGAGCGGCGAGCTGTACTTGGAGAACCACAGAGGCACCTACACATCGCAGGGGCGCATCAAGGAGGGCAACCGCGCTGCCGAACGTGCGCTCCGTGGTGCGGAGCTTTTTGCCGCGCTGGCCCAAATGCAGCTCGGTGCCCCCTACCCCAAACGAGAGCTAGAGGCACTCTGGGAGAAGCTGCTCCTCAATCAGTTCCACGATATTCTGCCCGGCACCTGCATCCGCCCCGCCGTCGAGCAAGCCGAGCAGGAGCTGGGCGAGGTCGCTTCGGGGGCACTCGCCCTCCAAGAGGCCGCCCTCACCCAGCTCTCTCAGAATATCGCCACGCCCACTGACTCCGTGATTGTCTTCAACCCCACCGACACGCTCCGACCTGGCGATGCGTTTTGCGTGCGCCTGCCTGGTGACCAGGTGCGCAAGGGACGTGTGCTCTTCAATGATGCCCAGGGTGAGCCGCTAAGCAGCCAGTTTCTGCGCATGGTAGGTAAAGAGCGAGAGTACTTAGTGCTTCTTCTCGATGTCGAGCCGCTGGGCTACCAAAGTGTTGGCCTAGGCCGCACCGATGCACCCGCCGATGAGAGCACGGTCACCGCCGAGGAGAATATTCTCGAAAATGACTTCGTTCGTGTCACGCTGGATGCCCAGGGGGAGATCACCTCGCTCGTCCATAAGACTGAGGACGGTGAGCGCGAGTCGCTTGCTGCCACGGCACGGCTGGTTGCCTATGAGGACAAGCCCGCCGCCTATGATGCCTGGAACATAGATGCTAGCTACCACGACAAGCCCAGCCCCCTCGCAGAGGAAGCAGAAGTCACCCGCTTTGAGATCCTTGAAAACGGTCCCGTGCGCGCCAGTATCTTAGTCGAGCGACGTTTTCGCAGCTCCACTGTCACGCAGCGCATTCAGCTCTGGGCGCACTCCGCGCGCGTTGAAATCGCCACCGAGCTTAACTGGCACGAGCACCAGGTTCTCCTTAAAGCCCATGTCCCCGCCACGATTCTTGCCAGCCGCGCCACCTACGAGATCCCGTTTGGGGCCATCGAGCGCCCCACGCACACCAACACAAGCTGGGACGCCGCCAAGTTCGAGGTCTGTGGGCATAAGTGGGCCGATCTCTCCGAGGGCGACTTTGGGGTGAGTATTCTCTCGGACACAAAGTACGGCTTCGATGCCCGCGAGAACACCCTCTCCTTAACGCTCCTGAAATCCAGTATCTACCCAGATCCCGACGCCGACCAGGGAGCGCATCACTTCACCTACGCAATTCTTCCCCACACCGGCGACTGGCGCAACGAGACCGTGGATGAAGCCCATGCACTAAACTACCCGCTGCTTGCTCGCTTCGCCCTGAAGAACCTCAAAGCCTCCCTTCTCCCCACCTATGATTTCGTGAGCGTGGACGACCAGGGCCTCATTATCGAGACCATCAAACGCGCCGAATCCGAAGAAAATGCGCTTGTCGTGCGCCTCTACGAGGCTCTACAAACACGCGGTGAGGCGACACTCACCTTTGGCTTTAAGATCGCAGCAGCCTACGAGGCCAACACCCTCGAACAAGACCCTGTGCCGGTTCCTTTCAAAGGCAACACACTCACGTTCCCCTACCGCCCCTTTGAAATCAAAACCTTCGTGGTGAAACCAGCAAGATAAGTGGAGTCAGCGTTTAGGGAGCGCTTCAGGCTTTGATTCCGATTCTCTGACGATTAATGTCAGCTTTAACTGTGGCTGCGGTTGTGATTTTGCTACGGCACCGCCACCACCTCCCCCAAACCCACCCACACCCGGTGCGGCAGTTCCCTCGGCGTTCCGGTTGCCGCCGAAGCCTGGCTTCTCCGGTGCAGACGGCGGACGCTCACTCTCGGCCAGCTTGCCTAGGACTTTTAGGCGATCCAGCAGCGCCGCGCGGCCATCGAGAGCAAGGCGTAGGTCGAGCTCAGGCTGCTCGCTGGCCAGCGTGACGGAGAGCTCCCCTGCCAGCTTGCGAATCGCCTCAAGGGTTTCGGCGCGCTTCCCTGCAGCCACGGTCAGAGTGTAGACTGAAGGCAGTGCAACACCCCGACCTGCTGCCACTGCACGCGTGGCAAACTCGGTCTTGGGGCTACCACTGATGCTACCACTCATGTCCTTATCCTTCTTCCCCATGCCTTCAGGATCACCGTCGGAAAGTGCTGGGGCGGGTGCTGGGGGAGAACTCAGGCGCACTCTCTTCGCGGCGCTCGCCACCCCCTTTGAGTCTTCTGGGCTCACGGAGACAGGCAATGATGCCTTCAGCGAGGAAGCATTCTCGTGTACAGGAGCAAGCGCAGGAGCTTTCTTTGCCTCATTCTCATTGGCTCTGAGAGTGACGGAAGCGGGGGGAGGGACGCCAGATTCCGCCGTTTCCAACAAAGAGGCCCGGGCATTGTCGGCATATTTTGCGGAGGGAGCCGCAGCGATATTGGCTTCGTTGGCCAGCGGTGCACGGGTGGCACTCGAAGCTGTCGCTGCCATAGGCTTCCCACTCTCGGGAACCCGTACCCAGAGCCAGAAGGCGCAGCCCATTGCCAGTGCTCCGCCAAACGCCGCCAGGGGACCGGGTCGCCGCCAGAATGGGAACAGAAGGGGGCGCGGGCCGGATGCATCGGGTAGGCTGCGCAGAATACGCGCACGCAGGGCATCGGGGAGAGGTGCAGCACTAGGAAGCGCTTCGCTGAGCTGTACCGAGAGCTGGCGCAGACTCTGCAGCTCCGCCTGACACGCAGGGCATGTGCCGAGGTGGCGCTCCACGGCCGCGCGACGCAGAGGTGGCAGCTCGGCATCCAGGTAGGCTTTCAGCTCCTCTTGTAGGGAGCTGCGGCACTCACGAACCGATAATCTAGGCTCAGGCATGGACGTAGCCCTCCAGTTGCCCGCGAAGCTTGCGAAACGCATGGAAGAGCCGCGACTTGACGGTGCCGACGGGCACACCAATCGCCGTGGCGCACTCGGCGTAGGTTAGCCCATGCAGCTCATGGAGCACGACAATCTGGCGATGCTCTTCGGTCAGCGTCCCCAGTGCGGTCTCCAGGGTCGCGGCCAGCTCCTTGCGGGCAACAGCACGCTCCGGGGCATCAGTATCGGCGGCGGCCAGCGGGAGATCGTCGTAGGAAACGGCCTCAGGTTTCTGGCGAGCACGGTGTTTCAAGCAGTGGTTCATGGCAACACGGTAGATAAAAGTCGCGAGGGCTGCGTCCCCACGGAACTTGGGCAAGCTGGCATGCAGCGCCACAAAGATCTCCTGGGTAAGATCGTCGGCGTCGGCGTCGCAACGGGCATAGCGACGCGCAAGGCCATGGACCCGTCCACCGAACGTGTCTAAGAGCCAGGCAAACGCCGCCGTGTCACCCCGACGTAGCCCCACGATCCAGCGGGCCTCCTCCGATTTCATCTTCACTCCTTTTGTACCAGAAAAGTGAAGAAAGGTTCACTGCGGTAGAATGAAAGTGCTATGTCTACCCTTCACCCTGTCCTGATCGCCGGGCAGTGGCGCACCGCCACCAACCCGACCAGCACTTTTATCGCTACCAACCCGACCACCGGCCAGTCCCTCACCGAGGACAGCTACCCTGTCTCCAGCCAGGCGGACGTGGATGCGGTGCTTGTCGCCGCCGCCGAGGCCGCGCCGCTGCTACGCGCCACGAGCCCCGAGACCATTGCCGCGTTTCTCAACCGCTACGCCGATCTTTTGGAGGCGAATCGTGAGCTGCTGGTCGCTGCGGCCCATGCCGAGACGGGCTTTCCTGCCGAGCCTCGCTTAAACTCCGTCGAGCTTCCGCGCACCACAGGCCAGCTCCGGCAGGCCGCCCAAGCCGCTGTTACACGAAGCTGGACACGCCCAGTCATAGACACGAAAGCCGGGATTCGCTCGATTCATGAACCGCTCGGGGGCGCCGCACTGGTCTTTGGACCGAATAACTTCCCGTTCGCCTTCAATGCCATCTCCGGCGGCGATTTTGCAGCGGCGATTGCGGCCCGCTGCCCGGTGATTGCGAAAGTACATACCAGCCACCCAACCACCTCGCGCCTCATGGCCGAGTGTGCCCATCAGGCCGCCACGGAGCTCGGTCTGCCTTCTGGTGCCATTCAGGTGCTCTACCGGATGAATCACACACTCAGCCTCGGCATGATCGAGAACCCCGCCATCGCCGCCGTGGGCTTCACGGGCAGTCGCTCAGCGGGAATGCAGCTTAAAGAAGTCGCGGACCGCTACGGCAAGCCGGCGTATCTGGAGATGTCGAGTGTCAACCCGGTTTTTGTGCTCCGCGACTACCTGGAGGCCAACCTAGAAGCACTTGCCGGTGAGTTTTTCACGAGCTGCACCATGGGCACCGGCCAGTTCTGCACCAACCCGGGCCTTGTCGTTCTGCCTGCAGGCCCACTCGGCGACGCGTTTGTGGTAGCGGCTGCGGCGAAGTTCAGCGCAGGCAAACCGGGCGTACTGCTCAACAAAGGCGGGCGTGATGGCCTGGCTGAGGCCGTCGAGACCCTCAAAGCCGCCGGGGCGAGTGTGGTCTGTGGGGGAGAGATTGTCGGCGATGATCCTGGCTTCCGCTACGACAACACCCTTCTCACGGTGACGGGCGCACAGTTTATCGCCCACCCCGAGGCGCTCCAGACCGAGGCATTCGGGCCGGTGAGCCTGCTCGTGTTGTGCGAAAATGGCGACGAGATGATCGCTGTCGCGAATGCACTCGAGGGCAATCTCACCGGCACGGTCTACGCAAGCGACGAGGGCTCCGATGATGCGTTTTATAGCCGACTCGCCCCGGCGCTACGCGTGAAAGTGGGGCGACTTCTCAACAACAAGATGCCCACGGGAGTTGCGGTTAGCCCCGGCATGAACCACGGCGGCCCCTTCCCCGCTACTGGCCATCCCTACTTCTCCAGCGTCGGCATTCCCCACGCCATCAGCCGCTTCTCGATGCTCTGTAGCTATGACAACGTGAAAAACCACCGTCTCCCCGCCGAGCTCCAAGACGGCAACCCGCTAAATATCTGGCGCTTAGTGGACGGCGACTGGGCGAAATAACTAGGTCTTAAAGTCCCTTGAGAATCCCGCGCACATAGCCCACGGACTCAGCGAGGCCCAGCACGGGATCCTTGGCATCTTTCTCGTACTCAAAGCCGACATTGCCGGTGAAGTTGATGGCAATCAGTGCCTTCAGAATCGAGGTAATGTCGAGTCCACCGCGCCCCACTTCGATGGGCTTGCCATTGGGAGCGACCACACTGACGTCTTTGAGGTGAATGTCATAGACCCGGTCGCGGCAGTCGAGAATGGCCTTTGCGGGGTCTTTCCCGGCGCGCGCACAGTGGCCGACGTCCACACACAGCCCGATGCGCTTATCAAAGCCTTTCGCGGCGTTGTAGGCTTCGTAGGGGGTCGGGAAGTTCTTGTCCTCGGGGCCATGGTTGTGGAGTGCAAGCTTAATGTCAAACTCCTTGACCAGCTTGTCGAGGATCGGGATCGAGTCGAGGGGCGGAGCACAGACCATGGTTCCAATCCCCGATGCCTTAGCATACTCAAACGCCGTCCGCATGCTGGTTTCGTCTTTCATCCCAACATTACCAATCGAGAGAGGCGTGATTCCCACCGCCTTGAACTTCGCCACAATCGCCTTTAGCTCGTCCGGCGTCGCCTTCATCGGCAAGTGCGAGTCTTTCAGCGAGCAGGTCTTCACTGCCAGCCGCTGGAGAACCGTAATCGCCGCGTCGGTGGGTAGCGTTCGCAGCGTGTAGGTCGCCACCCCA
>JANNDD010000362.1:0-7961 GCA_031387365.1 Armatimonas sp.
AGGCACCAAACGGGGAGTTAAATGAGAACGTGCGTGGCTCGATCTCCGGCAGCGAGATGCCGCAGGCGGTGCACGCGAAGTTCTCGGAGAAAAGCTGCTCCTCACCCCCAACTATTTCTACCCCGACCAAGCCCTTGGAGCGCTTCAGTGCCGTCTCCACGGAATCGGCGACGCGTTTCTCGACGCCGGGCTTGACCACAATACGATCCACGACGATATCAATATCGTGCTGCTTGTAACGGTCGAGCGCTGGGACACTCTCTAAGTCATAGACCGTGCCGTCCACTCGGACACGCGCGAAGCCCTCTTTTTTAAGCTCCTCAAGCTCTTTCTTGTACTCGCCCTTACGGCCCCGAATAATCGGTGCGAGGACTTGTAGCCGCGTGCCTTCGTCCATCGCCATCACCACATCCACGATCTGGCTGGGCTGCTGCTGCGTCACGGGTTTGCCACACTGGGGGCAGTGCGGCGTCCCGACCCGTGCAAAGAGCAGTCTGAGATAATCGTAGATCTCCGTGACGGTGCCGACCGTGGAGCGCGGGTTCTTCGACGTGCTCTTCTGGTCAATCGAGACGGCAGGTGAGAGTCCGTCAATCTGATCCACATCGGGCTTGTCCATCTGTCCCAGAAACTGCCGCGCGTAGGCCGAGAGCGACTCGACATAGCGGCGCTGCCCCTCGGCAAAGAGCGTGTCGAAAGCCAGGCTGGACTTGCCGGAGCCCGAGAGCCCCGTGATCACCACTAACTGATCGCGCGGAATGTCAATATCGAAGTTCTTGAGGTTGTTCTGGCGGGCGCCACGGACGACGATATGCGAGTGTAGAGAAGAAGACGAACGAGTGTTCACCCAGAGATTTTACCACACCTCAGTCCGGTTTTTCCTGAAGTAGCGTGAGAAGGTTGGACAGAGCGAGGGACGAAAGATCCAGGAGATCTGCCGCCGGGCGGGTAGAGCGCCGCAGGCGTGCATTGTGTGCCAGTTCCAGTCCTAGGAGCCGCCAACTCGGAGGAGGAGGCGCTTGCGAGGTGCTCGGCTCCCGGCGAGGCAGATCAGGCAGAGGCTTGCCCGCTCGCCACTCCACAAACCAGGGCGTGAGTTGGTAGCGCCAGCCCTGCTCTTGCCACAGCCGTGCCCGCTCCAGAAACACGGGCAGTGTCGGAGCCGTCACACTGACTGCCTGGCGAATGCCTTGTGCAAAGGCCGCCCCGCGCTTCACACGCCACTGCCGCCATGTCTCGGCGAGCTCCTCACTGTAGGGCACCAGCGGCGTGAGTTCCTCGCCCATCAAACTGAGCGGCTCCAGGTGAATATCCGCTGGATCACAGCCCTGTTCACGCAGAAATGCCAGGCGATTGGTAAGGCTGTAACCGAGCTCGCCCAGCGCTCCGTAGACATAGCGCCCGCGTTCAGGGTCGCTCGCCTGCCCATAGCCTGGCGGGAGGACATCTCGCAGGACGAGTCCCGCCAAGCCGGGCACCTGTGCTGCCTCTGTCACGCGCTGCCGCGCTCCTTGGACATTGCCCGCATCCCCCAGCTCCAGCCAGAGCAGCCCCGGCTCTTTCACGCCACGGCGCAGGGCGTACTGCACCGAGGTCTCGCCGCGTGCGTTGCGGTCCGTCTTTCCCTCGCTCCCACGGAGCACGGAGACCACCCCGAAGATCGGAAGGAGCCGTTGTCGCGCCGCTGCCTCAAGAATGGCCGGGCTCCCCTCCACCCAGAGCGCGGTTGCCCCTGCTGCCCGAGCCGCCTGGACGGCAGGCTCGACATCCTCGGTGCGGCTCAGGCGCACGAGAAGGGCATGCCCTGCAAGCGAAAGGAGTTCCAGTGTCGGCTCAGGTGCCCAGTTAGGGAGCGGCGTGAGGGGATTCTCGTTGGCCTCCCCGACACCAGGAATCACCAGGCTCCACCAGGGGCTACAAGAGACCATGACCCGCTGGGTGTCCATGCGCAGGTCGAGTTTTTCTTTCTGGTACTCGGGTGTCGCGCTAAGCTGCGCCAGCTCATCAATCGTCCGGGCAACGACTCCCTGGAGCGCAGGAGGGAGCTCGCTGACGGAGACTTCGACGCCTCGCTCACTCTGGTTGCGCTGCTGGAACTGTACGGCCTTCTGGCGTAGCGCGGGGGGAAGTGCCGCCGGGTCATTGTCGTCAAAGGCAAGCAGCTCGGTGGGTTGAAGGGCGGCAATACGTCGGTTGAGCTCCGCCTCACTGCTGGAGTCCTGGAGCCGCCGCAGGAGATGGGCGTCTTCCAGGTGCGCACGACCCGCCTGGAGCGGCACGGAGTCGGGCGCGAGCAGGTAGCTCCCGGCCAGTTCGCGGACGCTCGCCGTGGCTCCGAGACAGAGCGCTTGAAGCAGCTCACCCGCCGCCGCCCGCCTGCCCCGTACGAAGACGGCGTGCACTCCCAGACGCTTGTCCACGCGCAGTGGTTTGCCTGTCGTCTGCGCGATCCGCCCCACCAGGGTTGCAATCGTCAGCGCACTGCCCTCTAGCGAGACCAGCGCTGTCAGTCGGCTCAGCTCGGGCGGGAGGCTCTTCAGCCGGTTAGGAACCTCGGCCGTGACACTATTGCTATTGTGTTCCTTGAAGAACTCCTCCAGGCTCTGATTGCTATCGGTCGCTTCCTGCGCATGGATCGTGGGCGCTGAGTCCGCCGAAATACCTGCTTGTCGGTGAAAGATGATAGAGAAGCTACCGGTCCCGTCCAGAAGCGTTCCCTGCACACCGCCAATCAGCTTCACCCGAATACCAACACCCTGCAGCTGCTCCGCAGTGACAGGCACATCCTTTCCAGGCAGTGGATTGCTAGGTTCCTGTACTGAGTAGGCCAGTGGTTTGGGCACGAGGGCCGCAAATAGTGCGTGCTGGGGAGGGCGCAGATCGGAGTAGCGGAGCCCTTGCTTGCTGGTGGCCTTACGCCACTGCCCCGGATCGCAGGTTGTCAGCAGCGCCAGCACGGGGGCCTCACTTGCAAGGAGCGCACTCATGCCCGGAATGCCCGCCCCCGTAGTGTCTTTTGGGGGAAGGAGGGGCTTCCAGGTCTGCATGGTCTGCGGTGCGAGCACGGTGACACTGCCAAAGCGCAGTAGTACCCCCTCGCTATAGTGCGCCAGGCTCTCAGGACGCCAGCCCCCGCGCGGCGTGCGCAGGTTGCCTTCGTCGTCGCTGTTTGCCTGCCAGGAATCGAGGGAGATCGTGTGCGCCTTGGGGGCGACGGCCAACAAAACCCCATGGCGCTCCGGGGTCCAGCGCACCTGAGGGAGCAGTGTCGCAAGGGTCGGCCAGTCTGGCGACTCCTGAACCAGAGCGAGAGTGGGCAACATACGGTAGTGTAACACAACGAGGCAACCTCCAGATAAGACAGACCTAATCACTTCATACATGGTATAATTTGCACCGTGAGCCTGACAGCGCTGTATCTCGACTATGCCGCCACGACCCCCACCGATCCCCAGGTGCGTGATGCGATGCTCCCTTTTCTTGGCGAAAGCTTTGGAAACCCCTCTTCTGTTCACCGTGTGGGCCAGACTGTGCGCCGTGCTTTAGATGTGGCACGCGATGCGCTTGCCGCCGCGATTGGTGCACAGTCCGGTGAAATTTGCTTCACGTCGGGTGGGACGGAGGCCAACAACTTGGCACTTTTGGGCGTGCTCATGGCCGCCAAGGAGCAGGGTCGCAATCATCTCATCACCACCCCCGCTGAACACCACGCAGTTCTCGACACCGCGCTTTTCGCACGCGAGCTGGGCTTTGAAGTCACTCTGGTACCGGTGGACGAGTACGGTATGACGCATCCCGAGGCTATCGCCGAAGTCCTCACGGATAAGACAGCGCTAGTCTCCGTGATGCACGCCAATAATGAAGTGGGGACGATCAATCCGATTGTGGAGATTGCCGCGCTAGCCCACGCGCACGGGGCACTCTTTCACACCGATGCCGTGCAGACTCTTGGTGCGCTTCCGATTGATGTGACGGCACTCGGAGTGGACTTGATGAGCGTGTCATCGCACAAGATCTACGGCCCTAAAGGCGTCGGGGCGCTCTATATTAAGAGTGGGGTAAAGTGTGCGCCGCTCTTTCATGGCGGGAGCCAGGAGCGCCAGAAGCGTCCCGGAACCGAGAATGTCCCAGGGATTGTGGGTTTTGGCAAGGCAGTCGCCCTCCTTCCCGAGTGGCGCGACGAAGCGGCGGCACGCTTGGCTCCCCTCCGCGACAGTTTTATCGCCCGCTTCCCGCTTGCTTCACTCAACGGCCACCCTACCCAGCGCCTGGCAAGCAATACGAACCTTTCGTTTATCAAGCCTGATGGGGAGACCATGCTCCTCGCACTCGATCTCTGGGGCATCTGTGCCTCGTCGGGTTCCGCGTGCTCCTCAGGTAGCATTGATCCCTCGCATGTCCTGACCGCGATGGGCGTCCCCCGTGAGCGCGCGTTAGGAGCTGTGCGCTTCTCCCTAGGCCGGCACACGAGCGCCGAGGAGCTAGACAGAGCCGCAGCAATTATCGAGCGCCTCGTGACCTCGCAGCTCTAGCCCTCTACGGCTTAAGAAATGTCACGATCCCAATCACCACCAGAAACACCGCGAAGGTGAGCTGGAGTGTCTTGGGATTCGCGTGCCGTGCCAGCCTCTGGCCGATAGACATCCCGACAATCGCAATCGCAAGAAACGCCCCAGCAAGCCCCCAGCCGATATGGACGTGGCCGATGTAGCCCACGAGTGCGGCAGCGGCATTCCCGGTGATAATCCAGACGGATGTCGCGGCGGCGCGTTTTAGGGAGAGGGGCGTAGCCATGGTAAGAATCGGCACAATCAAGAATCCTCCTCCCACTCCAACAAGCCCCGTGAGCATTCCCATCAGCAGCCCAACAATTGGCGTGATCCAGAACGGGATGTTGCGTTGCTCTTTCGGCGGAGCCGGTGCCATCGCGCGCAAGTACATCGCTTCCGCAGCGGCAAGCACCACGGCCCCAAAAAGTAGCTTCAGCGCCAGCTCCGGGACGAACTTAGAGACCATCGCCCCGCCCCACGAGCCCAGCAAGCCACTCACCAGAAAGGGCAGCGCCACTTTGAAATCGGGGCGCGCCTCGTCGGGGTCGCGCTGACAGCGCCGCAGGGTCATGAGCCCCCCGATCAGCGCCGCACTTCCCACCACGAGCAAGCTCGTCGCGCTCGCCTCGCGCTGGGGCAGGTGTGCCGCGTATTTAAACGCGGGGAGTGCTAGAATCGCCCCCCCCGCCCCGAGAGTTCCCAGCGCGAGGCCCGTGAGGGTAGCGAATGTGGCAAGGGCCAGGTTATTTTCTATCGGTAGCATAGTGGCTCTCGCAGCATTATACGCAGATCACGGTGACTGCACGCTCCAGCTCGTCGGCTTGCTGATACGCATGCGGTGAGAAGCGAACCCAGCCGCAACGAACCGCCGCCCAAATCTTGTGCGCGTCCAGGTGCGCCAGCACCTCGTCGTTCGCCCTGGTGGGGTGTCGGAACGCGACGATCCCACTGTGACCGTCGGTGGGGCAGACCTCCATCCCTCGTCCGCGCAGAAGCTGCCGTAGCCGTGCGGCACTTGTCCGTATTGCCCGCTCAATCTCGTCCATCCCCACAGACTCCAGCAACGCCAGGGACGCTTCCAGAGCCGCGGTTGCCAGGATCGCAGGGCTGCCCTCCTCGAAGCGATCCGCACTCCGGCGCACGTCCTCGAAGCGTAGGCGATCCCAGTTAAAGGGGTCATTTACCCAGTTCCAGCCGACATTGGTAGGCAGCAGCTCGCTCAGTCGCTCCGGCTTAATGTAGAGCGGCCCGATCCCTGCCGGTGCCAGCAGCCACTTGTGACAGCCTCCCGCCGCGATATCCGCCCCGCAGGCAGTGAGATCACACTCCAGTGCCCCCAGCCCCTGGATCACATCCACCACGAACCAGATTCCCCGCGCCTTGCAAAATGACCCAAGCTTCTCCAGCTCCATGCGCTGCCCGGTTCCCCACTGCACCCAGCTCACCGCCAGAGCACGTGTATTCTCGTCGCAGGCCGCGATCAGCGCGTCCTCAGAGAGCAGGTCGTTGGGGGAGCAGGCGACAATGCGTGTCTCGACTCCACGGCTCGCTTGCGCCTGCCAGGGGTAGACCACCGACGGGTACTCGCACGCCCCCACCACCACATTTTCCCCGGGACGAAACGGTATCGCTTGGGCAGCAATTGTAAGGCCATGGCTGGTGTTGCGCACCAGAGCCACTCCCTCGGCAGCGACATTCATCAGCCGGGCCAGTGCCTCGCGCACCCGCTGCTGGCGCTTCAGGTGCGCCCGAAAAGCCATCATGCCGTCGCCGTGGCCCAGCTCACTGAGCGCCTGCCCGACAGCAGTGGCAACGCCCGTTGGAATCGGCCCCATCCCGGCGTGGTTGAGGTGCACTCCATTTACCACGCTGGGGAACTGCGCCCGAAACTCAGCGAGTGTCATTGGTCGTCCTCGCCGTCTTCGCTGAAGCGGAAACGCTGCTCTTTCCAGGGATCACCCAGCATGTGGTAGCCCCCCCGCTCCCAGTAGCCCGGCGCATCGCTCTGCCGAAACTCAATGGCACTGACCCACTTTGCAGACTTCCAGGCGTAGAGCTTGGGGATCACCAGCCGGAGTGGGCCGCCGTGCTCATTGCTCAGTGGTTCGCCATCGTGGCTCCACGCCACCAGGCAGTCGTCGTGCAGGAGATATTCCAGCGGCAAGTTCGTGCTCCAGGTCGCGGAGCCACCTCGAAAGAACGTGACTTCGTCGCGCCCATAGACCATCACGTACTTCGCGGTCGGTTTGAGGGTTATTTGTTCGAGTAGGTCTCTCGTGCGCACCCCCTCCCAGAGGTTTCCCAGACGAGACCAGCGTGTCACACAGTGCATATCCGCCGCGACTTGTGCCCTCGGAAGTGCCTGAAGCTCCGCCCAAGTGAGCAAGACCGGCGCTTCGACTTCGCCATAAAGCTCCAGCGTGACATCGTCAGGCGCAATCGGCTTGGGATGAATTCCCGTGTCTAGAACCGGCCACTTCTTCGTGCGGCTCTGGTTCGGGGGGATGCGGTTCTCGCGGCGCATATCCGGTGAGATCTGCGCTCCCAGGGGCGCATCCTCTGGGCCGGGAGGATGCGCACCTTGTAGTTTAGGGTCTGCGGGGAGGTCCATACCCCTATGATACCTAAGATACTCAGGATACCTAAGTGCCGGGCTCCTCCGCCGCGATTCCGGGCTTGTACTCCTCATACACAGACTCCGTCTTGAGCACGAAGTAAATCTACCGTTCGGCGGATTGAGAGAAAAGTAATCTGCCAACGACTGGCGAGGGCGTTTTTTGTCCACCGCTGATTAAAATCAGCTTGCTATTCTCACCGGCGCGGTTTCTCTTTCCAGGCCACGACTCCATAGGCATCGGCGGCAGTAGTGACAGCCACAAACCCGGATTCGTGCAGTCGCTTGACCACGCCGCGTGTTACGGTCGCGCCGTGGCGGCTGTTGGGATCCCCAATGTAGTGGAAGAGCCGTCCGCGCCGGGAAAGCACCCGAAATGCCTCCCGATAAAATGCGCCCGAGTAGAGATCCCCCGCGAGTTGCATAGTCGGTGGATCATGAATCATCAGATCGAAGACGGCATCCGGCATCTCTTTAATGAGAGCGAACGCGTCCCCGTTTTTCCGTGTGATATTCGTCTTCGAAAACAGCGGCTCCGACCACGGGTTCTTCGCCGCCATCGCCTCCACTCCAGCGTCTAGTTCGATCACCGTGACATGGGCCGCCGTCTTTGCGGCGCAGATCGCCGTGTAGCCCAGGCCCATGCAGGTGTCCATCACACGCCCGCTCACCGGCTGGCACGCCGCGATCTTATTCTGGGTGTCCTGCCACGGATCCGTGCGCTTGGTGCGGTGCATCGGAAAGCCCGCCACCAAGACAGTCGGAGCCCCTTCCGGCTGTCCCCAGAGCGAGACGGC
>JANNDD010000439.1:0-1583 GCA_031387365.1 Armatimonas sp.
GCGCCGCCACTGATCGGCGGAGATGCGTTTTGGGGCGGGGAGCCCCAGCGCGGCGCCGAGTTTCTTGATATTCGCCGGTGTCGTGCCGATCGTTTTCGCGAGCCGCGCCGTTGGCACAAGAGTCCAGTTGCGCCAGACAACGGCGTAGAGTGAGCTGGGGAAGTGCGGAAATGCCACCGGCTCCGGGGCACTGCCGACGGGCAGTTGGTCAGTACTCTCAATATTCAATGACGACTCCTAAGTGTTCAGCCTGCCGGTCCATCAGGGCATAGCAAGCGGCGGGGGCTTCGGAGAGCCCAACAGTCTGGTAGAGACCCGTGAGGTTAAACTTCCCCTCGGCGAGCCACTGAACGAAGAGCTTGAGGTGTGTCTGGGTGTCCCAGCGGACGAAGACACTCGGGTAGTCCGCGCCGCGCTCCCAGGCTTTATCGTGGTAGCCCGGGCCGGTGCGGGCGGCACTGCGTAGCTCTAAATTCCCGAGAGCCGCACCAAACCCATGGGTGACGGTTGCGCCACCAACGAGAACAATCCGGCCCGAGCGGTGGGTGTCAGGAGCCTGGCGCATATGGCTGACAATCTCTTTAAGCGCGTTGCTGGCCTCGCCGCCAAAGCAGAGAAACGCGGCATCGAGTGGCCCGACGGACTTCTCGTCCGAGAGCGGGGCAAGGGTGCGACGCTTCTCGGCGGGATCGTGGCCCGCGACATGCGCTCCGGCGGCATGGCAGACTTGGGCAACAAACTGCCCCAGCATCCCAAGCCCCCAAATGCCGACGGCCTCACCGAAGACCACCTCGCCGCGCCGCACCGCCTGAAATGCCGTGGCCCCCAGTGCGACAAAGGCCGCATCCGTAAACGAGACCGAGTCAGCAAGCGCGACACAGAGGTTCTGAGGGACAAGCACTCGATCCGCGTGCAGTGCGTAGTTCGCCCCCATCCCCGCAATGCGATCCCCCACAGCAAACTGTGTCACATCCTCCCCGACAGCCTCGACAACACCCGCGGCCTGGTAGCCAAAGTTGCGCCACGGCTCCTCAATGCTCTCAGGACGGGCTTTCCCCACAAAGCCCCCCAGCTCCGTCCCCGCCGAGATCCCCGACGCGTAGCTACGAATCAGAACCATCCCCGGCTCCAGCGGCGGGAGGGCCTGCTCACGAACCGCCACATGCCCTGAGCGAGCCAGGGAAAGAATATTTCGTGTTTCCATCTACCCTTCCAATTCGCGATGATACGACAGATTAGAACCCGCAAGCGTCCACTGATCCTCAGTAAAGTTGCGTAGGCTCACGTTCACAACATCGAGCTGTCCGAGCGTCGCTTTGCGCCGCTGTACCTTCGTGATCAGCGGCTTGTCCTGATAGACCTCCAGCACGCAGACAAAGATAGTATCCAAAGGAGCAGCTCCCTGCCGCCGAACCACCACCGTGGGAATCCACTCGCCATCGGTGTCGGTGTTGTAGTTTCCGGGTGCAACCCAGCTCTCACAGAGGCTCGCGCTGGCATTTTCCGTCAGACAGGTGAGCTTGAGATGAACCGGCAGGGCGTTTTTCGGGCGCGTCTTGAAACGGTCTTCCAGTGCCCAGTCC
>JANNDD010000440.1:0-2518 GCA_031387365.1 Armatimonas sp.
GCGCCGCCACTGATCGGCGGAGATGCGTTTTGGGGCGGGGAGCCCCAGCGCGGCGCCGAGTTTCTTGATATTCGCCGGTGTCGTGCCGATCGTTTTCGCGAGCCGCGCCGTTGGCACAAGAGTCCAGTTGCGCCAGACAACAGCATGGAGGCCACTGGGAAAATGTGAAAGTGCCACCGGCTCCGGGGCATTGCCAATAGGAAGTTGCTCCGTGTTCATACTACCCCTCCCGCTCGCGCTGATACGACAGATGAGAGCTCGCGAGTGTCCACAGGTCTTCAGAGAAGTTGGATAGGGAGACGTTCACAGCTTCGATCTGTCCTAGCTTATCTCTGCGCCGCTGTACCTTCTTGATCAGCGACTTGTCCTGATAAACCTCTAGTATGGAGATAAAGATAGTATCCAAAGGAGCGGCTCCCTGCCGCCGAACCACCACCGTAGGAATCCACTCGCCGTCGGTGTCGGTGTTGTAGTTGCCTGGTGCAACCCAGCTCTCACAGAGGCTCGCGCTGGCATTTTCCGTCAGACAGGTGAGCTTGAGATGAACCGGCAGGGCGTTTTTCGGGCGCGTCTTGAAACGGTCTTCCAGTGCCCAGTCCACGGTCCAGCCGCTCTTCGGGTTAGGGTCGGTGCGGAAGGTGCGGGTTTGGGTCTTGTTGCCGTAGTCTGGGCCGGGCGCGAGGGCGAGGCCGCTTGTTGCTACCGTGCCGTAGCCACTGTGCAGAAAATACGCGTGATCCTGGCCCCCCGTCACACGGAAGAAGTCCACCACATAGAACCCGCCACCGGGGAGATCCGCCATCCCCACGGTGCGCTCGTAGCGCTCGATGCCATACAGCGCAGCCCCTTCAGCGCGGACGGCTTGCCAGGTCTTCTCGTTGCGCCATAGAGTTGTCTTCCCCGCCGGGAGTCCCTCGTAGCCTGCCCGCTCGGTGATTGCCACGCCGACCCGCTTCTGGTCTTTTCCATCCACTACGACCGTGTTGTGCGCCGCCGCCATGGTGTACCAGAGGGCGCGGGGTGCGCCCCAGCCGCCGAACTGCACGGGTGGGTAGCCAAAGTCCGGCAGCAAGTCCAGCCCTTGGGCAAACAGCCCGAGATTGAGCCCGTCGCTGTGGTGGTGATAGCCACCCGAGTCGTAGTCGAGCCAGAGGGCACGGGCGTTTTTGCCCTCGCCCCCTCGCAGTAGAGCCAAGTGCCACTCCTTCTTATCAATCGAGCCCAGCTTAGGCTCGGTGCCATGCTTAGCAATCACGGCGCTCACCTGCTCCTGGAAGCGCTCCGGGCTCTCGGCGAAGAGATCATGGGGCAAGTCTGTGGTAGTTTTCCCGTTGGCATGGTGCAGTGCCTGCACGAACCCCACCTCGCCCGTGGCCGCATGGAGCCGCCCGAGAAAATCAAACATCGAGGCTCCAACGCCAGGATTTTGTGAAAAACTCACGCCGCAGTACGTCGGGCTGGGCGCCGCGAACGTCCCACAGTCTCCGATGCGCGGATAGAACTGCCCCAGGCACCAGGTTTCGAGCGGGAAGCGATACATCTCCCCGATACGCGGATTGCGCCGCAATAAATCTGGCAGAAAGTTTGGGTCAATGCGCGCGTAGAGCGCCAGCACCGTGGCGATCCCGCTGGTCGCATAGACAGAGTAGCCTGTTAGCCCTTTCTCGCCCGTCATCCCATCCACCGCCGTCGCTTTTTCCAACGTCTTGTCCAGCAGCGCCAGAATCTCCGCTCGGTTGCCCGGCCAGCCCTCGACCGTCTTTAATATGGCCAGTGTCAGCTCGGTCTGGGGGTAGTTGGAGTAGATCTTGTCTAAGTTGCGCTGCGGATCACGCAAGATCCCATCCTCGATCTGCCGCAGAACCTCAGCGGGTGAGGGCTTCTTCAGAAACGCCGCCAGTGCGGTATCTCTGGCGAGCGCCTCGCGCACTCTATCGTAGGCTAGCGCCAGCTCGCGTGTCTCAACACAGGCATCGTGCCAGGTGGAGACATAGCCAGAGCGCGGTGGGCCTTCGTACATCACGCCCTCCTTGCCAAAGTCATGTGTCGGGTAGAGCTCCGCCACCCGCGCCAGAAGCACGCCCGCCTGGTGCGCGTAGTGCGCCTCGCCGGTGACTGCATACGCCGCCGACAGCGCGACAATCCCCCCGTGGACGGCTTGCTTCCACTGGCCATAAACCAAATACGCCCCGATAAAGCGCCAGCGCTTGTCGCCCTCAACATAGCCCTCGCCATCGTCCACGCCAAACCCTTGTGGCCCACTCGGGTTCACCAGTAGCTTCCGGTCGGCCTTCTTCGGATCGAAGATCCCGCGCTCATCTAGCCCCGATGCGTAAAACGCTCCAAAGTCGTTTTTTGGAAACACATCATCGCAGTGCGGACAGCGCACCTTCCAAGGCTCTTTAAGCGCGTTCATCTTCCAGGTGTACATCGGGACGGACTTCTTACAGCTCGGGCAGTAGCCATTGGACCAAACCATCCAGCTCCGCTTGATCGTGTTACCAAAGAACAAGCCAAA
>JANNDD010000532.1:0-2192 GCA_031387365.1 Armatimonas sp.
TGGTACGGTTTGACACGGTTTGACACGAGGGATTAAAATCCCTCGCTGCGGGTCGGCTCCGCCGATGTCCTTCGGACAAGAGAAGCGATCCTTCGGATAAGAGAACGCGTTTGCCTGCCTCATCCGTCCATTTTGCTTTCGTTTTCCCCGTCCGGAGGACGCGCCGAAGGCGTTTGTAGCGAGGGATTTTAATCTCTCGAACGGTGACGGCACAGCAAAAACGTAGTTCACAACAAGCGTTTCAATCGGTGGGAAAAATCGGCGGTTCAGCGATTCATGCAAAAGGCTCACTTAGATTTCCCAGAGTGCCAGGGTAGAGGCTCCCTTAACTAACAGGCGGTTTCCTGAGATTGCAGGGCTTGACCACATGGCCGAGTCGGCCACTTCGTATTTAGCGACTTCCTTGAGCGTGTCCCCGGACTTTTGGTAGACAAAGAGCTCGCCGCCTTGGGACGACACCAGGAGCACGGGGCCGATATCGAAGATCGTGGCTTGCTCGCCTTTATTGCCCGGACACTCCCAGGTCACTTTTCCCGTGGCGAAGTCCATCACCGCCACCTGACCGCGCCGCTTCTCATTGACCACGTAGACATGTTTACCATCGAGAACCGGGCTAGACGAGGACATCGTGACATCGCGCGACTCCCAGACTTTGCTCGTGCTCCACTTGCCCGCGCTTTGCGAAAGCTTCAGTGCGAATGTCGCGCGCTGATTTGCCCCGCAGAGCACGGTGTCGCCGGAGATCACGGGCGTGATGGAGTTGTGGTTGAACATATTCTGTCGGTTTGGCAGGCTCCAGAGCTGCGCACCGTTCTCCGGGCTGAGCCCAAGCCACATATTATGCGAGGCGGTGATAATCTGCCGAACCCCGCCAATTACCGTGAGCTGTGGGGACGTATAGCCGGGCCCTTCGCCCTTCCATGCCCAGAGCTCCTTGCCCGTGTCTTTATCCAGCGCAAGAAACGAGCCCGTGGCCTCGTGGCCAGAATGGACATAGATCTTCTTGCCATCAATCAGTGGCGAGAGCGACGCGCCACAGACGGGCATCGGAATGGGGTACTGCTTGGAGGAGTCCTTGCGCCAGACAATACTGCCCTTTGCGGCATCAAAGCACGTCATCAGGCCATTCACGCCAATCGTGTAGAGCTTGTTCTCGTGCCAGAGCGGGGTCGAGCGTGGCGATTTTCCGAGGCGCTGTGCGGGGAAGATCACGCTATCAAACGGCGCGGCGACGATATCTTTCCAGAGCGTCTTACCCGTGGCCATGTCTAGGCACAGCGTGTGCTCCTCGTTGCCCTGCCGCACGATCACAAAGGCGCGGTTACCCACAATAATCGGTGACGAGTGCCCTTCGCCAACGGGTACCGACCATTTTTTGCTCAGCTGTGTCGGCCACTTGGAGGGAATCTTAAAGCCAGAAACATGGGCATCACGGCGCGGACCGCGCCACTGGGGCCAGTCGAGAGATTGATTCTTTTGCATCTTGCGCCTTCTAACGATAAAGAAGAAAATAGGTTCCCATGGCTTTCAAAAGACGAGAACAAAAACGAGTGCATCTGGGGGTGCGCGTGCTGCGTGCGCAAGTGGTGTGGCTGGATGCACCGTATCACTGGGAGGGCGGGCGGCTGATGTGGGGTGGTTCGGTTCCCGATGCCGGGCTGCTCTGGAAGACCCAGAAGCGCCTGCACCAGCTGCACCAGCTTGGGCAGAGCGTGGAGGCGCTTCAGCACAAGCTGGAGCAAGCAAAGTGGCTGCTGACTCTCACCGAGGCTAGTGGAGTCTTGCTGCTGTTGGCCGAAGCGCTCTGTGAAAACGCGCTGCCTCTCTCCCCGAGCCAGCTTGTGGCAAAGCAGGGGCAAGCTGCACTCCAGGCGCTTCAGCAGCTCGCCGCCAATCCGCTCACGCCAGAGGACGCACAGCCACTCTTGGACTTGATGATCACAGTTTGCCAGGGAGGACGCAAGCTTCCGGCGCACCCGGATCTGACGGCCCGGCTCTTGGCGCAGTCGCCGGAGTTTCCTGTTGCGCTCCTGGGAGAGCTGCCGATTCTGATGCTCACCCCGGAGAAGCTACGCGCTGAAGTGCGGGAGGGACTCTCCGCGGACGTGCTTGCTTGTCTTCTAGAGCGGGTCAGCGCCCGGAAATATCTGCTTCGCCGCACAGCCCTCTCCACTTGCCTAGAGCGTGTGCCG
>JANNDD010000539.1:0-12820 GCA_031387365.1 Armatimonas sp.
CCCGGATCGCCCAGCTTATCCGCCATCCAGGCGTGACCAAACTCATGGATAACGGTTGAGGAGATGATCCCGATAAGCATCATCAGCCAGAACCACCAAGGCAGGGCTTGCTCGGATAGCCCAACAGAGTGCATTGTGTGAAGCAGAAACTCTTTCATTTTTTAACTCTCCAAAAAGCGCTGCGGGAGCCGCTCCTGTCGCAGCAAATCGTCGTAGCTCTCCCGCTCCCAGACAACATCGGCCTGCCCATTCTGAACAAAGACCACGGCAGGTCGGCGGAAACGGTTGTAGTTACTTGCCATACCATGATTGTAGGCTCCGGTGGTCTGCACCGCGAGGATATCCCCCGAGTGAACCTCGCCCAGTGCAAGATCGGGGAAGAGCGTGTCGGTCTCGCAGTGCTTGCCAGAGACCGTCACGAGAGTCGTTTGTGCCTGCGCGGCGCGCCCCGCCACGAGCACGGAGTACCGGGCATCGTACATCACCGGGCGTGGGTTGTCTGAGAGGCCACCGTCCACGGAGACAAAGGTCTTGGTGCGCTCCGCCAGCTCGATCTGCTTGATCGGGCCGACGGTATAGAGAGTGGTTCCGGCTTCGGCGACCAGCGCACGGCCCGGCTCCAGCATCAGGCGCGGGGTAGGCAGGTCGTATTTTTCCAGTGCCCCTACCACGGCAGCGACCACGGAGTCCGCGAACTCCTCGTAGCTGGGTGGGTTGTGGCTGGGAAGGTAGCGCACCCCCAGGCCCCCTCCAATATCCAGCTCGGCGCAGACGAAGCCCGTCGCGGCGCGAATCTCGGCAAGAAAGCTCACCATGATCTCCGCGGCGTCTTCGTGGGTGTGGCTATCGAGGAGCTGTGAGCCGATATGGCAGTGGATTCCCCGGAAGTCAATGCCCGGCAGCGAGAGCGCGTCTTTGACGGTGGCAAGCGCCAGCCCGGAGGCCACACTAATGCCGAACTTGCTATCTTCCTGGCCGGTGGAGATCTTGGCGTGGGTATGGGGATCAATTCCGGGTGTCACTCGCAGCAGAATCGGCTGAGCCTTGCCCTGCGCCGCCGCCAGCTCCGAGAGACGCCGTAGCTCGTAGGGATTGTCCACCACAAAGTGCCCCACTCCGGCTTCCACACCGAGCCGAAGCTCTTCGTCGCTCTTGAAGTTGCCGTGGTAGAGAATCCGCTCCGCCGGAAAGCCCGCCTTGAGCGCGGTGTAGAGCTCGCCGCCCGATGCCACATCGAGTGCGAGTCCTTCTTGTTCGACAAGGCGCACCATCGCCATCGTCAGAAACGCCTTCCCCGCAAACGAGACCTCGACCTCGCCCGGGTAGCGCTCGGTAAAAACCTGTGTGAAGCGGCGGCAGTTCTGGCGGATCAGCGCCTCATCCATCACGTAGAGTGGCGTGCCAAACTCCTCGGCCAGCGCGAGCGTGTCGCACCCCCCGATCTCCAAGTGCCCTTGTGCGTTTACTCGCTGCGTCCCCAGCAACATACCGATTCGTACCCTCGCTCCCTAAGATGTGAAAAAACGCGCGGCGGTTGCAAAATCAACCGTCGCGCATCGTCGAATTATTCTATCACGGCCCCATCCGCCCAGAGAATCACGCCACTTCGAGACCACGTAGTGTTCCCGTACTCGTGGCAAAGTGATCGGCTTCAAGCCCGAAGCGCTGCAAGACATTGACAAAAAGATTCGGGAGCGGGTAGTTGCGCTCCCGGTCGAAGCCGAGGTGCTGGCCGTGCTTGAAGCCTCCCCCCGCAAAGAGTACAGGCAAGTTCGTCGTGACATGCGTGTTGGCGTTGCCCAGATTGCTGCCATAGAGAATCATCGTCCGATCCAGTAGGCTCTCACCGTCTTCTTTACGCGCTTTCAGGTCGCCAAAGAGCTGATGAAGCAGCTTCATGTGCTCACGATCAATCCGCTCAAGCTGCGCGAGCTTGGCCGGGGTCTTGCCGTGGTGCGAGAGGTTATGGTAGCCATCACTAATCGCCTGCCCCTCCACTTGAATCGCGGGCGAGTTCACACTATCGAGCATCAGCGTGATCGCGCGGGTGGAGTCGGTCTCGAAGGCAAGCCGTGCCATGTCGTACAAAAGGCGCACTTTATCCATGTACTCCCGAGGGTCGGCGGGGTCGAGTGGCGGCTTCTCTTTTACCACGGGCTTGGGCTTTGTCTCCCACTCGGCGGCCATGGCGAGGCGTTTTTCTAAGTCACGCACACCCGTCAGATACTGATCGAGCCGCTCTTTGTCGCGGGCACCGATGCCCTGCTGGAGGCCACGAGTCTGCTCGGCAATGCTATCCATAATGCTCTGCCCGAGAGCGAGGCGTCGCATCTGCTCCTTGATCTCCTCGTCCGAGCCGCGTAGAAAGAGCTTCTTGAAGACCTGGGAGGGTTTCTCCTCGCACGGAATCAGCACCCCCCCGCCGGTCCAGGAGAGGCTGCGTGCGCCTTGTTGTACATTGACCCCCAGAGTCAGCGAGGGAAAGCGTGTTAAGTGCCCTAGGCGCTCGGCGATGAACTGATCCAGGGAGATCGTGTTGCGAAAACCGCCACTGCCCGGGTGCGGTGCCGCCGTCAGAAAGCAGTTGTCCGCCGGATGTCCCCCGTCCACGTCCGGGTGCCAGACACCACTCAGGACCGTGAACTCGTCGCGATAGTCTTTGAGGTGCTCTAAATACGGCGAGAGCGCGTAGCCACGCCCGGTCTGGGTGGCATCCGGAAAGAACTTCTCCGGGAGCAGCCCTAAGTTATTGCAGATGCCCAGAAAACGACGAGGTGGCACGGGCGCGGTAGCGCGGGCAAACGCGGGCTGCATCGCCTCCAGAAGCGGCAAACCAAGAAGAATGCCCGTTCCTCGCAGCAGATGGCGGCGAGAGAGAGGGCGCAGGGTGGAGATATAGACATTTTTCATGGGCGTATTTGTCGGCATTTATTTGTTCTGGAAGAGCTCGCTTTCCACGATAGCATGGATCAGAGACTTGACGCCATAGCGGCTGGGGGCGGCGCGGTCTAGGATAGCCTCGATCTTGGGGCGGTCACCAAAGCGTATCGGTGCGCCCGTGGCATAGACCACAAGCTGGCGCACGAGATTTCGTGCAAGCTGGCGCTCGTCTTTGAGGAGGAGTGTTTTTAGCTCGCGAACATCCTGGAAGCGGCGGCCATCGGGCAGAACCCCCGTGGCGTCAATCGGCTGCGCGGGATGGAACTCGAAAGGCTGGCCGTTCTTGCCATAACCCGCCACTTTTGCGCCCTCACCCAGCGCACGATAGCGCTCGCGCCAGCCACCGGCGACATCGAAGCTCTCCAGCGCGAAGCCTGCGGGATCCATCTTGGAGTGACAGCTATTGCAAGAGGCATTGGTGCGGTGCTTGTCGAGCTGCTGACGGATCGTCACCGCCCCACGGGTATCGGGCTCCACGGCGGGCACTGCAGTAGGCGGTGGGGGAACCGGCTGGCCTAATAGACGCTCCATGATCCAGGCACCCCGTAGCACCGGCGAGGTAGTCGTTCCATTGGCCGTCACCTTTAGGACGCTGGTCTGGGTGAGCAGACCACCGCGCGGCGAGTCGGGTGGCAGCGCAACTTTGCGTAGTGCAATGCCTTTCACGCCGGGCAAGCCGTAGTGCTCCGCGAGGCGCTGATTGACCATCACAAAGTCCGATGCCACTAAGTTGCGGGCAGGCAGGTTGTTTCGAACCAGCTCGGTGAAGAAGTGCTGCGTCTCCTCGGTCGCCGACTCCACCAGATAGTCATCCAGATAGTAATCGGGGTAGAGCTCGGCATCGGGCGAGGTGTTATTGATCTTGCGCAGATCAAGCCAGTAGTCCAGAAAAGCCCCAACAAAGCGCTGGGATTTTGGGTCGGCCAGCAGACGGTCGGTCTGGGCAGAGAGTGTGCCTGGTTTTCGCAGTGTTTTTTGATCGGCCAGCAAACGGAGTGCAGTATCGGGTTCTGAGTTCCCGAGGAAGTAGGCCAGACGGGTTCCCAGTGCGTGGTCACTCAGTGGCCCCGGCTTCTCTTCCAGTGTCACAAACGCGGGTGAGCACAGCACAGCCGAGTAGGTCGTCAGAAGTGCATCGGTAAAGCTATCACCGCCTTCGAGGGCGGTCTGTGCCAGCTTTAGAAACGGCTGGATGTCTTCGGGGCGCACTGGGCGACGGTAGGTACGTGTCAGGAAGCCCCGTAGCAAGCGCTCCGCATCAGCGCTCGGGTCACTGGAGACAACTTCGACCTTGCCCTTTGCCCCGATCTTAAGCGGCAGATCCCCAAAGAGCAGTGTGTGGCCTTTGCTTGGCCAGCTCTCACTAAGCGGACCTTCCACTTCGAGCCACTGAAACGCGACTCCCGGCTGTCCGTCTTTTTGTGCCAGCGGGTTGTGCCAGCTTCCGGGGGGGCGTGAGCGGAAGAGCCGCACCGCATCGGGCCGAACAGTCTCCCCCTTGAGCAAATAGACATCCAGCTCACTCACAGACGGCTCTGGCCCCGTCTCAATATTTCCCAGCTTCCGTAAGAGCCGTGGCGGTGTCTCGGCGTAGAGACTCACCGGCTCCTGGGTCCGTCCCGCGGAGAGAAGCTGCCGACTGGGCCGCCACCAGCGCTTCTCACTATCCGGTGCAGCCCAGAACGAGTGGGTCTTCAGGCGGAGTTTGTAGCGTCCGGCGGCGGGAGCTTTAAAGCTACTGAACTTGATCTCCAGAGGCTCATAGGTGCTGGCAACAACCCCCATTGCCTCTTGCTCACGCACCAGTGGGTTCGCGGCTCCCACGGTCATGGGGGCCGTGCCCTCCAGCGCGGGGATATCGGCAGCACTGCCAATCATCGGAAATGTCGCACGCTCAGGGCTGGTATTGAACACGCCGAACTTCACCTTGCCCGTGAACGCATTTTGCTCACGGGCATAGAAGCGCCGTCGGGTACTGGTCGGGCGAGTGGTCTCCCGAGCGAGCACTTCCCGTAGCGCATACTCGGCGGCAGCGAGGTAGCGCCCCATCTGCACATAAGAAACATCAAGCGCCTCGCCAACTTTATTAAAACGCGCCACCTCACCGTCCTCGGGGAGCATCTCTTTAACTTGTAGCCAAGGAGCATCAAGAAGGTCTCGTAGCGTGTTCTCGTACTCGTAGCGGTTCATACGTCGCCAGATTGCTCGCCCCTCACGCCGCACCCGTACGTCGTCGGTGGCAATCAGCGGCGCTTCCAGGCTTTTCAAAAATGCCGCTCGTACAGTAGTACTCAGTGGGGCCACGTCTTTAGGCGGCATCTCACCGTCGCGCACCCGGTCGTGAACCTTCGCCCAGAGAGTAAAGACCTTGGGATTGTCTAGTTGTTCGAGCTTCAGTGTCGTCAGATCGAGCTTGCCTTCTTTGGTGGAGCTATTGTGACAGGCAACACAGTTGGCCTTCAGAAAATCCTGCCCTAGTAGACTCTGGAGGCTCTGGGGCGCTTTCTGGGGTTCTGCCGCCAGGGCGCCAAGGGTTAGCGTGAGGGTAGCCGCAAAAGCTAGTCGTCTCGTCATAGTTTCTCCAAGCTGTATTTATTGACGACGGTGTGATTGTCCTTGTGGTTCACTACTTTGTGCCTTAAAAAACAACGAGAGGCGCTGTTAAGTATTTTAACAGCGCCTCTCGAAAAGAAACCAACAGAAAAGCTCCCCCGACTGGATTCGAACCAGTGACCCTTCGGTTAACAGCCGAATGCTCTACCGCTGAGCTACAAGGGAACGGCGTTCAGGGTTATACCACACCTTAGTTTACGATGCAAGACTACCGCAAAATTTGCAGGGGAAGACCATTGCATTGCCCGGTAAGGGACGGTATAATCCCATCAAGAGACTTTGTGAACATGTTCACAAAGTCCAGAACTGATGAAAGCAAATGACACGCCCCGCCACTGAGCCGCTCCCCACTGCCGAAACCAAGCATGAGTTCGTCGAGGCGATGTTCGACGCGATCGCGCCACGCTACGATCTGCTGAACTCGGTACTCTCGTTGCGTCTTGATAGTTCTTGGCGACGCGTGGCGGCCCACCAGACAAACCTGAAGGCGGGAGACCGAGCGCTGGATACCTGCACCGGGACGGGTGATTTTGCGTGTGAGCTGGCGCGCTGGGTCGGGCCAAGTGGCGAGGTGATTGGAACGGATTTCTCCCGGGAGATGCTGCGCTGGGGCGAGCCCAAAGTGTCGAAGTTCCCCAATGTGACGCTTCAGTGGGCCGACACCCAAGCACTCCCTTTCCCCGATGGACACTTCGCTGCGGTGACAGTCGCCTTCGGGATTCGCAATGTTGCCGATACTCAGCGTGGGCTTTCCGAGATGGCACGCGTCACCAAGCCCGGGGGGTGCGTGGTAATTTTAGAGTTCAATCGCCCCAAAAATCCCGTCGTTGCCTGGGGTTACGGTATCTACCAGAAGCTCATGCCGCTGATCGGGGGCCTGATCTCGGGCAAGCGTAGCGCCTACGCCTATCTTCCCGCCTCCATAGACGCCTTTCACTCCCGCGAGGAGCTGGCCGGCCTGATGGAAACGGCGGGACTGCACTCTATTCGTGTGACGGACCTCAATTTCGGAACGGTGGTGATCCACCAGGGGCTCAAAGGAAACAAAAAATGACAGCCACTCGCCCGGAAGGGCTGCTTGCGTGCATCGAAGACGACCTGGCCAAGGTTGAGGAACGCCTGCTCGAAGAGACGCGCTCCGACATTGGCGAAGTGCGCGCGATCTCCGGACACACGCTGCTCTCGGGAGGTAAGCGTCTGCGCCCCGCCATCGCGCTCTTAGCGGCACGCTGTGTGGGCCGTAAGTTCGACACGCGCCAGGCCTACTCCGCCGCCGCCGCCGTTGAGCTGATCCACATGGCGACCCTCATGCACGACGATGTGGTAGACGAAGCCCCCGAGCGCAGGGGACGGCCCACCGCAAACGCGGTCTACGGTAATAGCATCACGATTTTGACGGGCGACTTTCTGCTGGCAAAAGCCATCTGGCTGCTCTCACGCGACGAAGAGAATCTGGCGATGGTGCGGCTCTTCGCCGATGTCACGATTGCCATGGCGGAGGGTGAGGTGCTGCAAGCCGCCGTGGCGCGTAACTGGAACCTGAATCTCAGCACCTACGAGCAAGTGATCGAGCGTAAGACGGCACGGTTTCTAGCAGGCTGCACCGAGGCGGGCGCACTCATGGGCGGTGGCACGGAGCAAGAGACGGCGGCGATGCGCGCCTTCGGGCACCATTTAGGAATCTCGTTTCAGATCGCCGACGATATGCTAGACTTTCTGGGCGATCCTAAGCGCACAGGCAAGCCGCTCGGCACGGATCTTAGAGATGGCCGCGTCACGCTCCCGCTCATTCATACGCTCAGCAGCTGCGACACCGCCACGCGCACCGAGCTTCTGGCACAGCTAGAGCGCGGTCAGGCCCTCACGGACTCGGATATTGCCGCTCTCACGGCAGTTATCGCGCGTCATGGCGGCTTTGAAGTGGCCCGTACGGCAGCGCAAGAGCGCATGGAACGCGCCCTGGGCGAGCTCAACCGCTTCCCAGACTCTCCGTATCGGGACGCCTTGATTCGACTGGCGGGCTATGTCGTCGCGCGGGATCGGTAGGCGGGGCTTTCAATCCTCGGCAGGAAAACCTCGGCTTGTGTCGAACCTGAGGGCATGTCCGAACTACGTCCCGTGAAATTCGGCGTCATTGGCTGTGGAGCGATCTCCGGAGCCTACTTCAACGCCACCAAGATCTTCCCGACTCTCTCGATTGCCGCCTGCGCGGACCTTGACCTCGCACGCGCCGGGGCTGCTGCCGAGAAAAACGGCTGCCGTGCGCTCTCCGTAGACGCGCTCCTGGCCGACCCGGAGATTGAGATCGTGATCAACCTCACCATTCCTAAAGCGCACTTTGCTGTCACCAAAGCGGCGCTGGAGGCGGGCAAGCACGTGCATTTAGAGAAGCCGCTTGCCGTCACGTTTGAAGAGGGCGCGGGACTGGTGGCGCTGGCACGCGAGAAGAACCTGCGGCTCGGCTGCGCCCCGGACACATTTCTGGGCGGCGGACACCAGACCTGCCGCAAGCTCATTGACGACGGCGCGATTGGCGAGCCTGTGGCGGCGATGGCCACTATGCTCTCACGCGGCCACGAGACCTGGCACCCCGCGCCCGAGTTCTACTACAAGCCTGGCGGTGGCCCGATGCTGGACATGGGACCGTACTACTTAACCGCGCTGATCAATATGCTCGGCCCGATCAAGCGCCTCACCGGCAGCACCCGCACCACTTTCCCACAGCGCACGATCACCAGCCAGCCGCTTGACGGGACGATTATTGATGTCGAAGTGCCCACCCACTACTCTGGCGTGATTGATTTTGAGAACGGCACCATCGCACAGATTGTCCAGAGTTTTGATGTCTATGGCGTCCCTCCGTTCTCCCCTATCGTCATCTTCGGCACCGAGGGCACGCTAGCCGTTCCTGATCCCAACGGATTTGGCGGCACCGTGAAGCTCAAGCGCGGCAAGGCCGAGTGGGAAGAAATTGCGCTGACGCATGGATTTACGAGCAACAGCCGGGGGATTGGAGCCGCCGATATCGCAATCGCCATTCAGACAGGCCGCGCCCACCGCTGCTCTGGCGATCTGGCGTGCCATGTTCTGGAGGCAATGATCGGATTCCACACCGCCTCCCAGAGCGGCACACACTACGCAATGCAGACAACCGTGGGACGGCCCGCTGCACTTCCTGCTCTGGCACAGTTGCCTTTAGACGTACTTCTGTCGTAAACGCCTCGGTGCCAGCCGCTTCTTAAAATGCAGATGTTTGCCCTTGAAACTCATCAGCTACGCAAGGTCTACCCCGGCACGGCGCAGGCCGCTGTCGAGGCGCTGGACTTGAGTGTGCCGGAGGGCGCGGTCTTTGGGTTCCTGGGGCCAAACGGCGCAGGCAAGACCACGACCATTGGAATGCTTCTTGGCAACGTCCGGCCCTCGGCCGGCTCGGGGGTTGTGCTGGGCAAGCCGATTGGGGATCGCAACACGCGGCGCTTTATCGGCTATCTGCCCGAGAAGTTCCAGTTCCATGAGTTTCTCACGGCGACGGAGTTTTTAGACCTGCACGGGCGGCTCTACGGACTAGATGCCAAGACGCGAGCAGCGCGCATTCCAGAGGCACTGGATCGCGTCGGGCTGGCGGAAAAAGCGAAGACCCCCCTGAAGGCATTCTCGAAGGGCATGCAGCAGCGCGTCGGGCTGGCGCAAGCCGTGCTCCATCGGCCTCGATTAGTGATCTTAGATGAGCCGACCAGTGCGCTTGATCCGATTGGCCGCCGCATTGTCCGTGAGCTAATTCTTGCGCTCAAAGCCGAGGGAACCACGGTTTTACTCAACTCACACTTGCTCTCGGAGGTCGAGACGACGTGTGATCGGGTCGCCATTATCCGGCGTGGACAGATTATAAAGCAAGGCACACTCGCCGAGCTCACAGCGCAGCCCGCGTCGGTTGTGATAGAGTTGGAAGGCATTTCGGAGACGCAGTTTCAGGCAGCGGAGGCGTTTGGTGCGACCGAGCAGCGGGAAAACCGGCTGACGGTGGCAACGGAGAACATCTCGGCGCTGGTGGCGGCACTCGTGGGAGTCGGCGCACAAATTCGCGCCGTGATCCCGGCCCACCTGAGCCTTGAGGACGCGTTTATTCGATTAATGGAGGATGGTCAGAAAAGTGGCTCAGAAGTGGACTCTCAAGACGCCCGGTGAGATCGAGGCGATGCGCGCGACAGGAATCGCGCTGGCGGCAGCTCTGCGTACCATGCGTGATGCGATTGTGCCGGGCAAGACAACAACCGGCGAGCTCGATGAGATCGCGGGCGAGGTGCTCAAGGGCTACGGGGCAAAGTCGGCGCTCTTTGGCTACAAGCCGCCCTGGACCGAGGATGTCTACCTGCACAATAGTTGCATCTCGGTGGGCGATGAGGTCATCCACGGTGTCCCGAACAAAAAACGGCGTCTGCGTGAGGGCGAGCTCGTCAGCTTGGATATGACAGCACAGCTCGATGGCTGGTGCGCCGACTCCACGATCAGCACGATTGTCGGTAAGAAAGTGCTCCCCAAGGCCAAGAGGATCAACCAAGTCACGCGTGAGGCCATGTACTTAGGGATCGAGAAAGCCGTCGCCGGCAACACCATGCGCGATGTCTCCTGGGCGATCCAGAACCATGTGGAGAAAAACGGCATGAGTGTCGTGCGCGAGCTCGTCGGGCATGGAATTGGCCGCGAGCCGCACGAAGATGGCCTGGATGTGCCGTGTTTCGTGGGCAGCGAGGCCGACAAGACCGTGATCCAGCTTGGCATGACATTCTGCGTGGAGCCTATGGTGATCTTTGGAAAGTCCGATGTCGCGCACATCGAAGAGGACCCCTGGACTATTGTCTCCGCCGACCGCAGCATCGCCTGCCACTGGGAGCACACGATCGCCGTCACCGAAAATGGCCCCGTCATTCTCACCCTGCCGCCGAAGTAGCGCCCCCAACGAAGCCGGAACAACGAGTGTTCCGGCTTCAGAGGGCGACGGCTCCCTGCGGAGCCAGGAGAGTTTCCTGATGAATCATACAGAATACGAAGTTGGTTTGATCGGCTGGCTACGCGATGCATCCTATGAACAACATCAGCTCTTTGGGTTGGATCTAATTGCACGCCAATACCAAGAGATCCAGCCCAAGCTTGCGAGACTACTCCCCAGCAAGGAAAAAGTGCTTCTGCAGGAGCTACTCGCGAACCTGCAGAATGGCACTATTGAGTCACTAACGAACCTGGCAAGTGAGATCTATCTCGTTTTTGATGCCGATGAGTCGCTGGCAGCAGAGCTTGACTGGCTGGGCTTTACGGAGTTCCTCAGCATGATCGCCTGCTGGCTTTCCTATCGGGAACTCAATGCCCCTGATCGCCTCACGGATGCGGCAATGAACCGAATGGATATTTTGGATCGTACAGAAGATGTTGATGGCGATTGGAACTCTCCCAGGATACTAGCAGAGATTGAGTACCAGCAACAAATTCTTCAAGACTAAGATCACTTCAGAATCAACGTCCTAACAAATTAGTTGAACATCCAACTAATTTAGCCGGATGTCAAACACAAATATTTCTTCCTTCTACACTCCGTATTCAAGGAGAAAATAAAGCCGTTGAACATTTGGCAAGATCGGTTATCACTCAGCGAAGAGATCGGCGAGGGCTTAGAGGACGACGGTTTGTTCGCAGTGCTCAGGATCAGCTAGAAAGTGGGGCGAGCGTTTTTTTATCGGGCTGAGGTTTACCGGCTGACCAAAAGCTCGGGCCAGGTTTCGACTTCCCAGACCCGCTCTGCCCAAGTGAGAATCTGGGACTCAGAGGCGAGTTCTATCATCTTGAGTGCATCGTTACTAGGAGTGCCGAGACGCTTGGAAGCCATACGGATAAGGACATTGCGCTCACCTGCTAGAACGCCTTTACGGAGTCCTTCGGCCTCACCCTCTTTTAAGATCGCTTGATACGTTGTTGATTCTCGCATTTGTGCTACCACTCTCCCCAATAGTATATCGGATTCCTCACGAGCAAACCGTGCGCCCGACAGGACAGTCGCCAAGCCACCACGCAAGACCTCAGCAACGGGAATCTCCCAGAGTCGCAGGAGGCCGTACTCAAAGCGCACGTAGACAGAGCCATCAGGACGAGTGCGCTCAAGAAGGCCAGTCAAGCGGGGACTATCAGCGGCGGGACGCAAAAGAATGGCATAGCTCACAATGGACTTACCCATCTTGACAAGTGCCATCGCGTTGTAGCGCAAGAGACGCTCAGGAAGGGCCGCGCCATCGTGGCCACTCTGGAACTCTAAATGCGCAATGTAGGGTTCGTCGGCTTCGGTTTCGACCTCAATCAGTCGGTCGGTTTCGGTAGAGACAGTCGCCAGATCGGAGTCAATCACCTGACAGCTTAAAAAAGGCAAATGAAAGAAGCGAAGCCAGTCCTCGGGTCCAAGGTCTACAAGCGTTTTGGTGGTAGCATCAAAGGGTGTCGGCATAGCGAAACTATTTTACCTGCGATCTCTCTAGACGAATAGCTCTTACTAGTCTGGTATAATGCGCCTTTGGTGCCTGTCAATTTGGGCACAAGGTAAACGTGTTGAAACCCAGACAATTAGCTCTTCTCGTCATCGTCCTCGCCCTGCTGGCCGCAGCGGTCACCTTTGCGCCGCTTGTGGCTCCCAACAGCGCCTTTGGAAAGAAGGTCACCCCACGGCTGGGGCTCGACATCCAAGGCGGTGCCCGTGTCGTGCTGGAGGCGGATCTCTCCACACTGCCCAAGGGCCAGGAATGGAACGACGAAACCCGCTCGTCTGTGCTCCGGACACTAGACAACCGGGTGAACTCCAACGGGGTCGCCGAGCCGGTGATCACGCCGAAGGGCGACACCCAGTTTGTCGTCGAGATTCCTGCCGTCAAGAACGAGAAGGACATCCTCGACCAGCTCCAGAAGACCGCACAGCTTGTGTTCTACTACAGCCAGGACTGGTACACATCAGAGAAGAACAAGTTCGGGCGCTACGCCTTTGAGATGTCAACGGACAGCAGCCGTGAGAGCTATGAGATCACGGACAAAACGGCCAACAAGACCTTCCGTGACCCATTCCACATTCTCGGCGCACTCCGCGAGCTGGTGGATGCAGGCGAGCGAGCCGGTGCCAAGCCTGTCGCTCTCACTGCGCCGCTCAACACACTAGGCGCATTTGCGGGCTTGCAGACAGTCAAGATCCAGGAGAGCGACCTCAAGACCCTGGCGGCACTGGGCGATGAGCTAAGCC
>JANNDD010000579.1:0-10813 GCA_031387365.1 Armatimonas sp.
GCTAAAAGTCGAGACTCCCATGGGGGGCGGCGAGCTGAAGCGTGTCGCACAGACGACAGAGACCAAGCCCGCTCCTAAAGCGGAAGTGAAGAAAGCCGATCTCCCCGATGTGCTGGGTGTCTATGAGTCTGATGAGATCAATGGCATGCGCCTCAAGGGCGAGCTCGTTTGGGAAAAGGGCAAGCTGATCTTAAAAAGTGAAGGTCAGCCGGATGCGGTAGTAAAAATCAATAAAGATGATACTTTCACCACGGAGCCTGGTAACCCTGATGTGACCTCGATGAAGCTGACCCGCGACAAAGACGGCAAGGTGATCGGCAGCGTCGTCGAGACCGCTCAGGGCAAGCTGAACTTCACCCGCAAGACTTTCCCCAAGCCCCCAGGAGCCGAAGCGCCTAAAGCGGAAGCGCCTGCAGGCATCCCCGATGTGCTGGGCAAGTACGAGGCCGAGACCGAGAACAGCCCCGTTCCCGATCTGGAGATTCTCGTCAAAGAGGGCAAGCTGGTGATTATCGTCGAGGGACAGCCCGAGATTAACTTCACCCTAGATAAGATGGACAATGTGGTGGCTCCCAACTCACCCGAGGGCATTACCTCTAAGCTCCAGCGCGACAAAGACGGTAAAGTGACACATCTGATTGCGGACACGCCCGTCGGCAAGCTCTCCTTCAAGCGCAAGACCTTCCCCAAGCCGCCTGTTGCAGAAAAGAAAGCAGAGCCAGAAAAGAAAGCAGATGCCGTGGACTCGGTGGCACGGCTCAAGGCACTCGAAGGCATCTACACGAGTGATACGGCGGGACTACCCGTCGTGACCATACGTGTCAAAGACGGCAAGCTGGTCATCCAGCCGGAAGGACAGACTCCGGTAAATGATGCAAAGCTCTCCGCCAAAGATGAGCTCAGCGGCGAGGGGCTTCCCGAGGGATTCACGGTCATCATTCAGCGTGACAAAGACGGTAAAGTCACCGGCATGCTCGTCAAGACCCCCATGGGCGATGCCACGTTCACGCGTGCGCCGCTGAAATAGTCCTCTCTCCCTCCCCCGCCAAGCGGGGGAGGGAGGGGTAAGCGGGTACAATTCCCGCATGACTGACGGTAAAACTAACTTCATCAACGGCGAGTGGGTTGCCTCGCAGGCAGGCGCGATGTTTGCGTCCACCAACCCAGCCAACACGAACCAGACTCTCGGACTCTATGCCCGCTCTGACCAGCGCGATGTCGCGCTTGCCGTGGCGGCGGCAAAGACGGCGTATCCCGCGTGGCGAAAAACTCCCGCCCCCGCACGTGGAGCACTTCTGACAAAAATCGGGCGCTTACTAGAGGAGCGTAAAGAGGTGTTTTCACAGGCCATGGTTGCCGAGATGGGCAAGGTGCTTGTTGAGGCGCGCGGCGATGTGCAAGAGGCCATTGACATGGCCCACTACATGGCGGCGTTCGGGCGGCTCCCCAGTGGCAGTGTTGTCCCGTCGGAGCGCCCGGATATCCACTGCTCGGCGCGCAGAGTTCCCGTAGGCGTGGTGGGGCTCATCACTCCGTGGAACTTTCCGATTGCCGTGCCAACCTGGAAAATGTTCCCCGCGCTTCTGGCAGGCAACACAGTAGTCTGGAAGCCCGCGGAGGACACGCCCGGCATGGCGGTTCTGCTCACCCAGCTCCTCGCAGACGTCGGAGTCCCTACCGGCGTCGTGAACTTAGTGACCGGCTACGGCGAGGAGGCAGGCGCAGCCCTAGTGGAAGCCGAGGGCATCTCGACCATTTCGTTTACGGGCTCGACCGCCGTCGGCAAGCACATCGCCGGGCGCTGCGGCCAGCTCATGAAGCGCGTGAGCTGCGAGCTGGGTGGCAAGAACGCGATTGTCGTGCTAGACGATGCCGATATCGCGCTGGCGGTTAAGGGCTGTCTCTGGAGCTCCTTTGGCACCGCAGGCCAGCGCTGCACCGCCGCAAGCCGCCTGATCGTGGATAGAAAATTCAAAGCACACTTTACCGAAAGATTAGTGGCCGAGACGCTCAAGCTGCGCATGGCCCCCGGCGCAGACCCCGATGCCCAGATCGGCCCGGTCGTGAATCGTACTCAGCTAGAGCGCATCCACAGCTACATTGCCATCGGCCAGTCCGAGGGTGCCATCGTGCTCACCGGCGGCACGCCTCTCACCGACGCGCCGCTGGACAAAGGCTGCTTCTATGCCCCAACGATCTTCGACAACATGACCCCGACGATGCGAATTGCCCAAGAAGAAATCTTCGGCCCCGTGACGGGGATTATCACCGTGGACGGCCTCGACGAGGCCATCGCCATAGCCAATGGCACCGATTATGGTCTCTCACTCTCGCTCTACACGGCCAATCTGCGACGCGGCATGCTGGCACTGGACGAGCTAGAGTCGGGGATTGTCTACATTAATTTACCCACCAGCGGCGCGGAGATCCAGCTCCCGTTTGGCGGTGTAAAAAACACAGGCAACGGCCACCGCGAGGCGGGCTGGATGGCGATGGACTGGTGCACCGAGTGGAAAGCCGCCTACATCAACTACGCCGAGGGCAGCGAGCTGGTACGGGCACAGATCGACGTCTGACCCACCCGGCCAGAACCCACCCGGCCAGAACCCACCCGGCTACGCTCGTCCCTCGCTTCGCCACCCTCCCTCTACGAAGGAGGGTTAGGATGGGTTCAGAAAGAAAAATTAATGAATAACACACACATCTTAGAGTTGAATCAGGCCGGGCTTCTGGCCGATGTTCTCGGGTTTGAGACCGACGAAGTCGCTGGTCAGACCGAGGGCAGTCGTGTCTCGACACTCTCCGGGCGGGAGTTTGTGGACTTCACCGGGGGGATCGCGGTGCATGCCTGCGGCCACTGCCACCCGAGTGTCGTGGCGGCGATCCAGGCGCAAGCGGCGCAGGTGCTGCATACGTCGGACACCATGCGCCACGCGCCCCAGCTGGAGCTGGCGGAGTTTCTGCGCGGCAAGCTCGCCAATGCGGGAGTTCCCAATGCCGCGTTTGTCTTTATGAACTCTGGCTCCGAGAGCAACGATGCGGCGGCGAAGCTCGCGCTGAAAGTGACGGGTAAGAAAAAGCTCATCGCGTTTGTTGGGGCATTTCATGGCAGGACGATGCTCTGCTCGGCGCTCTCACGCTCCAAGACCATTCACTGGCAAGCGCTGGAGCCGTTTCTTGCGCCGCTGCGCCAGCATATTTTGCACGCCCCCGCGCCGCGCTGCGCAGGCTGCACGATGGACTCCCCTACCTGCTGCAATGTGGGACTGGAGCAGCTTTTTCACGAGCACGGCGATGACATCGCCGCCGTCTTCTTCGAGGCGCAGCAAGGCGAGGGCGGTTATGTGCCACGCACACCCGAGTCCGGCAAGCGCCTGCGGGAGCTCTGCGACAAACACGGTGCGCTACTGATCGCCGATGAAATCCAGGCGGGGATGGGGCGCACGGGCCGCTGGTTTGCCTTCGAGCACCTCGGCATTGTCCCCGATATCGTGGTCTTCGGAAAAGCCGTGGGCGGCGGGATGCCCCTGGCAGGAATCGCCGCGAGTGCCGATTTGCTCGCCCGCTGGACACCCGGCGAACACGGCACGACATTTGGCGGCAACCCGGTCTCGTGCGCGGCAGGTCTAGCTGCCGTGCGCTTAATGGAGAGCGAGGGACTTGTCGAGCGCGCGGCACGGCTGGGCGAGGAAGTCAAGGCACGCCTGCGAAAACTCGTCGGCTCTCACGGTGTGGTAGACGTGCGCGGCAATGGCTTCATGCTCGGCATTGAGTTTCGCACCCCCGACGGCGCTCCCGACTACGCACGCCTAGATACGCTGAAAGATGCCTGCCGTGAACAAAACCTCCTCGTGCTCACCTGTGGTGCCAAGCTCGGCGATGAAAAAGCCGACTGCGCTGTGATCCGCCTGATCCCGCCGCTCAACACGCCCGAAGACGTTCTCTGGCACGGCATCGAAATCGTCGAGCGCGTGATCTCCGCCGAATAGCCCGCTGATTAAAACCGGCGGTCAACTCCGTGCAGTGACGGTCTCCTGTCCCCACTGGGTAGGACTCTGATAGCCCACCGTGCCATTCGCATCAGTTTTATAGCCACAGCGACGGATCAGCTCATCGGCGGGCACGAACGCATCGCCGGTGGCTTTGAGCTTAGCGGCAAGCTTTTTCTCTAGGTCTGCCTGGACGGACTTCAGCGTGGGGTCGCCCACGCGGTTGGTTTGCTGGTACGGGTCTTCCTGGTTGTCGTAGAGAAGCCAAGGGCCGTTGATATCGCGGACGTAGGTATAGCGAACCGTGCGCACCCCCCGGTACTCGCGGCCTCCATTCTTGCGTAGCCACTCTCCAAACGGAGCGGCGCAGAGAATCAGCGCCGCGTCGTCGTCCCACTTGCGCTTGCCCTGCACCACGGACGCCAGGTTGCGCCCCTCGACGGTCTTGGGAGCGGGGAGCCCACAAAGCCCGAGGAGTGTTGGCATGAGATCGGGGGTGCTGATGGGGCCGTTTATGGTGCGGGCTTTCCCGTCAGGCAGGCGGATTAAGAGCGGCACGCGGATAGACTCGTCCCAGGGCCTTTGCTTTTTCAGCATCCCTTGTGAGTGCAGCATATCGCCGTGATCCGAGGTGTAGACAAAGATAGTATTTTCGAGCTGCCCGCTGGCCCTGAGCGCCGTGAGAAGCTTTCCCATGCACTGATCCAGCGCATCAATGTGAGCGTAGTAGCCCGCGTAGGTGCTCTTGGCTTGAGCACGGCTCGCCTCAGGCACGTTGGGCCGAAACGTGAGCGTCTTACCATCGTAGTGCTCTAGGAGATCTTCGGGGCACATGCGATAGGGGTCGTGTGGTGGACCAAACGAGAGGCAGAGCAGAAACGGCTTGTCTTTGGGCTGGCTTTTCACGTAGTCAATGGCTTCGTCGGTCTGGGCGTAGGCATCGTAGCCAGGCCAGGTGCGTTTTTTAAGCTCGTCGCTCGCGTAGTACTCGGAGTGCTTATAGTTATGGGTGCACTCTAAGACGCGCCAGTGGTCAAATCCCTGGCGGCGCTCTTTCGGGATCGGCTGGTCACGCCCCGTGCCGTCTATATGCCACTTCCCGATCCACGCGGTGTTGTAGCCTGCCTGCCCAAATGCCTGCGCCAGCGAGGTGGCTTTTGTATTGAGGCGCAGGTCGTTAAGGAAAAGCCCGTGCGTGAGCGGGTACTGTCCCGTCAGAAAGCTCGCACGCCACGGAGAGCAGACCGGCATATTAGCGACGGCGTGAGTGAAGTGCACACTCTCTGCTGCTAAATCATCCAAGTTTGGCGTCTTGACCTCTTTATTACCTGCGTAGCCATGGTCACACCAGCGCCACTGGTCGGAGAACACAAAGACAACATTTTTTTTCATTCGGGTCTTAAAACAATCCCCTCAATGCGATTTTGCACGATAAATGGCTGGGCTATCAGAAGCCGACGCGCTGTGTGCACAGCCTCGGGTGTCGCCTCCAACCAGAGAACTTTATACCCCAAAACCGCCAGCCGAAGGGCTTGCTCCGCCCCTCGTATTTCAATCAGGGGCGGGTTCGCAGGGTCGGTAAGCGGTGGCAACATAAATATCATTATAGCATTTCCCTAAAATGCCCTAAACTCCATCGCACTTCTCTCCGACCATACTCTTGTTAAAGGATGGTGCAATGGCAAATGTCAGAACCTGCCTTGAAGAGGTAATGCAACTCCAGGGAATAACCGGTGCGGTGATGGTGGATCTTAAGAATGGCAAGATGCTAGGAATTGCGGGCGATACCCCCAACCTAGATATTGAGGCCGCGGCCAATACAGACTTAATGAAAGCCAAGTTCCGGGTTCTCTCTTCTCTGGATAGCAAAGAAACCATCGAAGATATTGTGATCACGCTAGGGCAGCGCTGCCAACTCCTACGCTGCATTGGTGGGGCACAGGGCTTAATGATCTATTTGAATATGCAGCGACAACAGGCAAGCCTCTCTGAGGCGCGCCAGAAGCTCAGCCAGCTTGAGGCGGAGCTCGTCATTTAAAATGAAATTCTCTCTAACGAACCAAATTGTGCGAAAGGTGTGTGTCACGAATGGCTGATTCGTTGTTCGGAATCATCGGTCTGGGTACCGGAGTCGTGTTCGGTGTAGGTGGCCTGATGAGTTTCCTTAAGGGGAAACAGCTGATGACCGATGCGGCTCGAAAGTCCTCCCGGAAATCCTCCCGCGAGAGCGAGAGCGAAGCGAAGCTGCGCGAGCTGGAGCAACAGTTCGCCACAAGGGAGACGAGCTTCCGTCAGGAGCTTGAGGAAACCACCCGTCGTCTTAAAGAAGCGGACCAGCGCGCGGAGACCCTGACTCAGGATCTGGCCGGTCAAGTTTCTCGTATAGGAACACTTGAGAGCGGTTCCAAGACTCTCCAGGAACAAAAAGTACTCTGGGAGGCCGAGAAGGCTTCCCTCGCTTCCACACTAGAGGCAGCTCAGGCCAGTGGTGCTACCAGTGAGGAAGTTAGCCAGCTCAAGGAACAGCTAGAGGCCACGCGCAGTCACCTCAAGGACATGGAAGCCAGAGCAGCGGACGCGGAGGCTCAGCAGCGCCACACCGAAGAAAAGGCTGACCAGCGGCTAAACAAGCTGAGCCAGATGTCGGAAAAAGTGGCTCTTGAGCTGAATCAGACCAAAGAGGCTCTCGCGGCTGCCGAAGCGGGCAAGAGCAGCCCCGCTGCCACGCCACTCGCGGGCTCTGATATCTTCCTGAACGCCCTAGTCGAATCCTCACACGATGCTGTCTGTGTCATCAATGAAAACGGAAAAATCATCACCTGGAACCGCTCAGCTGAGGCAATCTACGGCTACGGTCAAGCGGAAGCCCAGGGGCTCGAAGCGGATCTGCTAGTCGCTCACGATAGCCGGGAGAGCTTCAAGAAGGCAGTGGATTGCCTAGAGGAGGCCAATAGGCCACGCACTCTGGATATCTACGGTGTCCGCAAAGACGGTAGCGCGTTCCCCATCGAGGTCGTGCTTGCCAGCTGGAAAGACGATGCCAGCGGCGAGAAACGCTGCGTCCTCATCACCAGCGATGTCTCCGAGCGCCGCCAAGCGGAGGCGATGCGTCGCGATAAAGAGGCCGCTGAGGAAGCCAACCGTGCCAAGAGCCAGTTCCTGGCCAACATGAGCCATGAGCTGCGCACGCCGCTCAACGCCATTATTGGGTTCTCAGAGATCCTACACGACCGAACATTCGGTGAGCTGACTCCCAAACAGGAGCGCTATGTCGGCAATATTCTTTCGTCGGGCCGCCACTTGCTACAGCTCATCAATGATATTCTCGATCTGTCCAAGATCGAAGCGGGTCGTGTCCAGCTCGACTACGCCGCGTTCTCACCGCTCACCGCAGTACGCACCGTAGACAATCTGGTGAAGGCCCTGCTCCAGAAGAAGAATATCACCCTGGATATCGCGGGAGGAACTACCCTGCCTCCGCTTATCGCAGATCAGGCTAAGTTCAAACAAGTCCTCTACAACCTCATCTCTAACGCCATCAAGTTCACCCCGGAAAACGGAAAAGTGACAGTAACCCTGGCAACAGCGGGCAATGGCGGTCTGCTTCAGGTAGACATCAAAGATACTGGAATCGGGATCAAAAAAGAGGATCAGGACCGTATTTTCCGAGAGTTCGAGCAAGTGGATAACTCCTACTCACGCCAGCAGCAGGGCACAGGCCTTGGCCTCGCACTCGTACGAAAGTTTATTGAGATGCACGGAGGCAGGATCTGGGTAAGCTCAGCAGGCGAGGGCCAGGGAAGCACCTTTAGCTTCACGGTACCCTTTGGCCCCGAGGACTCCACTCCTGGCCGTGGCTCCAAGCCGGAGCGATCTAGCGCTGCCCCCAGTGTTCCTAAGCCAATGGCGCTCGTGGTGGACAGCGATGCCGCAGCGGCAGAGCTTCTTACCCATCACCTGCAAGAAGGCGGCTATGATGTGGCACGTGCCAGCAGCGGGAAAGATGCTCTCGTGCTTGCCCAGGAGCTCAAACCTGCGGTGATCACCCTGGAAGTCGAGCTGACAGGCGAAGACGGCTGGGAGATTCTCAGCCTGCTCAAAGGAGATCCCAACCTCAAGGAGATCCCCGTGGTCGTGGTCTCCGTTACTAAAGAGCGTAGCCGCGCCACTCAGCTAGGTGCCTCAGAGTTTGTGGTCAAACCCATCGAAGCCGGAGCACTCCTAGGAACTCTCGCCGATGCCCGAAAGAGCCCTGCCGCCACTACTCCCACACGCCGTGGTCGGAGTGAACGTGCGGCTGCGTAATCCCTGCCAACCTCTGGCCCGACGAGACGAGACGGAGAAAGATCGTGGCTGAAAAAAAGATACTGGTTGTTGAAGACAATCCAGTAAACATGGAGCTAGTAACGGACCTCCTGGAAGTAGCGGGTTTTACCTTTGAAACCGCTATGAACGCTGAGGAAGGTATTCGGCTCGCGGATGCGGGACTACCTGACCTGATCCTGATGGACATTCAATTGCCCGGAATGGACGGTTTGGAAGCCACCAGCATCCTGAAACAAAACCCGAAGACAAGACATATTGCGATTGTCGCCCTCACCGCACATGCGATGAAAGGCGATGAAGAGCGAGCACTAGCGGTAGGCTGTATCGGCTATATCACCAAGCCTATCAACACCCGCACTTTCCCGCGTCTGGTGCGGGAGTTCGCCGAGTCGCTCAGTGATGCGCCTGCCCTGCTGGAAGAGCCTCCGCTACAGACAGAAGTTCTAGCGGAAGTCACGGAAGCACCGGCGCTCTTACTGGCGGCTGAGGACGATGCGCCTCTGTTGCTAGAAGCGGAGTGTGAGGAGCTCTTCCTGACACTGCCCCAGAGCGACGATACCCCGGTGGTGCTGGAGCTGGTTAGTGAAGAGAGTGAGTCCCTCTCGCCGATCTTGCTAGACACCGAGGAACCAATTCTTGCTCCCACTCTGGAGCTGGTCCAGGCCCCCGCACATGCTCTGAGTGTGCCCCCACCGGTAGAGAAGCCAAGCGCGGCTCCACCTGAAAAGCGACGTAAGCGCGGGCTTAGCTTCTCGACGGCAGCCGCCAGCGCGGCGCGGCTCCTGGTGGTGGACGACGACGAGATCAACCGCGAGATGCTCTCGGCGATGCTACGCACTCTGGGCTACGACTCCGAGCTTGTTAGCAGTGGCCCTGAGGCTCTGGAGAAGCTAGACAATAGCTACGACATGATCCTGCTAGACTACATGATGCCTAGTATGGATGGGGTCGAGGTCTGCACACGAATCCGTGAGGAATCCCGCTTCAACGATATCCCGATAGTGATGGTAACCGCCCTCTCCGGCAAAGAGGACCGCCTTCGCGCCGTGGAGGCAGGAGCCAACGACTGGATCTGCAAGCCCGTAGATCGCACGGAGCTTCAGGTACGTATTGCCTCGCTTCTGAAGATGAAGAAGGCTCAAGATGACCTCAAGAAGCACCAGCGTAGCCTGGAGGAGGCAGTTCGTAGCCGTACCACCGAGCTTCGTGGTGCCATGGAGGAAGTCAAGCAGTCTCAGGAGAATGCACGCCGCTCCGCACTTGATGCGATGCAGCGCATGGCCTACACCGCCGAGTTCCGCGAAGGCCCCACAGCCGCCGCACACATCCGCGCCGTGGGTCAGTACAGCACCGTGATCGCCAGGGCAATGGGCCTCGACGAAGACGCGGCGGAGATGTTGCTCTACGCCAGCCAAGTACACGATATTGGCCTGCTCGCCATTGAGGATAGCATCGTCAATAAAAAAGGCGAGCGCGACGAGTACGAGGAGTCGGTCTACCGACAGCACGCTATCCTCGGTGCTCGCCTGCTCTCGGGATCACCCTCGGAGCTGCTACGCTCCGCCGAGCTGATTGCTCTCTCGCACCATGAGCGCTGGGACGGCAAAGGCTACCCGCAGGCACTGGAAGGGGAGGAGATTCCTCTCTATGGACGCATTGTCGCCTTGGCGGATGCTTTCGACCAGTGGACGAGCTACAACCACAAAAAACGCTCCCTCAACAATGAGGAGGCCAAGAAGAAACTCAAGGAAGAATCCGGTAAAACCTTCGATCCCAAGATCGTGGATGCCGCTCTAAAAGCCTTCGATGAGATCGTGGAGTGGCAGCGCCGCTTCCGCCGCGCGGAGGAGCCGCCCGATGACCTCCCGGTCAGCGCCATCTCCTACGCCGTTTGAGAGAATAACAAGATCACATACACACCACCCCGCCGGGACTCTCGGCGGGGATTTCTTCGTATCGCTACCCCAGCCGATGCGCCTCAAGAACGAGAACTCCATTCATCCTCTGAGATGATGTTGCCGCCACTCGTGACGGTGATTTTCTGGTAAGTGAATGATAGCCCTTCCATAAGGCCGACACCCGGCATATCGGACTGACGAAAGCCCGCCAGATTGGCATTTAGCAACGACACAGTCTGATAGCTCTCCTCAACACCGCCGGGCTTTACCTGGAAGAACATGATCTTGAGCTCCGTTATGTTCTCGTTGGTCGTCAACAAATTCATGAACGACGCTGAGCCGGTGCCCGCCTTTCGGGTGATCACGAGCGGCTTGTGCTGGCGCTTCCCGGTGGGGAGACCGCTTGCAGGATCTCGGGGACTGACGATCTCATGGTGGTAGCCGTAGAGCTGAAACCAGCTCTCACGGCCTCTCTGCACCACCTCACCTTTGATCTGGCCCTGTTTCTGCCCCTTGATGGACGCGATATACGCCGGCATGGGTTGAGGCGTCTGAGCGCGGCCAATGGACGGAGTGAAGAGGCACAGAGCCATAGCGACG
>JANNDD010000590.1:0-2869 GCA_031387365.1 Armatimonas sp.
CAGCTACGCACTTGGGTCTGGCAGACGGCCAATGAGCGCACGCATGGCACAACATTCCGCCACGTGTTGACTCATTGGCAGGAAGAGAAACCCTTCCTTTTGCCCTTGCTTGGCAAAGCCAGCTATCCGTATGCTTCCCAGGAGACTCGTCAAGTCAGCCGAGATGCCTTCGTGTCGTATCGCGGCAATCGCTATTCTGTGCCCTGGCGGGTGGCGGGTCTTGAAGTGTTGATTCGTGAGAGCAACGGTGAGCTTCAAGTGCATCGCAGTGGCGAACGCCTTGCTGTCCATCCTTTGAGCACTTCAGGCTCTCATGCCTGTGTGATTGTGGCTTCGCATCATGAGGGGATCCCCCTGGGGGCGAGCCTTCGCCCCGGCAAAGCCAAGATCCATGTCTTGGAGTCGGTTCGTCATGCTCCTGTCGTGCAGGTGCGCTCGCTTGCAGCTTATGAACAGCTCGACCCCTTTATTAAAGGGGAAGCTCTCGACCCCGTTAAGGAGGTCTCTCATGAATAGCTTACCCCCGCTTGGGATCTCCCCCTTAGAGAAGCTCCACTTGGTGATGGGGCAACTGCATCTGAGCGAGGCGGACACACTCTTGGAATCGCACTTGGGTCGAGCCGCTCAAGGCGACCGTGCGTATGCGGACTTCCTTTTGGAACTGTTGGAGACGGAACTACGTGCCCGCCAAGAGGTTCAGTACCGTCAATCTCTCAAGCGAGCCCGGATTCCTTGCAGCAAAACCCTGGAGCAATTTGACTTTGCCTTCCAGCCCAGCATTGACCAAGCTCAGATTCGCGAACTCAAGACGCTTCGCTTTGCTCATGAAGCGGGCAATGTGGTGTTTCTGGGACCGCCCGGCGTGGGTAAAACGCACTTAGCTATCGCCCTTACTGTAGAGGCAATCCGGGCGGGCTTCTCGGCGCAGTTCGTGACGGCTCACGAGCTGGTGTCTGATTTGGGGAAGGCTGCGCGTGAAGGTCGTCTGGATCGTCGTCTCCGTGGATACGTGACTCCCAAGATCCTTGTGATTGATGAGATGGGCTATCTGCCCCTGGATGATGTGGGAGCGACTTTGTTCTTCCAGTTGGTGACTGCTCGTTATGAACGCGGCAGCATCCTCTTGACGAGCAATAAGAGCTACGGCGATTGGGGCAGTGTCTTTGGGGACACAGTAATGGCGACCGCTGTTTTGGATCGCCTGCTTCACCACTCGACGACGGTCAACATTCGTGGCGAGAGCTACCGTATGAAGGAGCGTCGTAAGGCTGGTCTGCTTGGCAGCTTAGAGAGTCGGGAGCAGGCATTGAGTAAAGGAGAAACGAAGGGAGAATCGGTCTAATTTACCGCGTTGATGTGGGGAAAATTCATCCGGTGATTTGAGGATTTTTGCCCCGGTCTTGACATTATGCGATGACCGGTTTGACAGGGACAATCAAAAACAATCCATTTCGGTCGATCCGTCGATCCGACTAAGGCAGCGCCGTTATATGGGAGTCGTTGAGGAACTTCGTCGGCTGATTCGACCACAACAACAATGCGCCAGCCCGATAGCCAGCCTACGAGGGGCAGCCATTGCCACCAGGAAATTTTAGCTAGATTGGCCATGTCTGCTCCAAATAAGGTTCTGTTATGCCAAGACCTTGTTTGCCACTGGAACGATGACAGTAGTGACCATCCCTCTGCATAGCCAAATTCGTAGATACCTCGCGATCATGGCAGCGTAACAATACTTCACTTGGGCGTGGTGTTGGGCCGTAGCCGGTCAGTCTTTCCAACAACTCGCTTACGGCAGTTGCGCCAACCATTGTAGTGAACGCGACGACGGCAGGCTCAGTACGCGCAAGGGCAGGGGCGTAGCCTTCGTTCTCACGACGTACTCGTTCACCAGGTGTCAGAAGTTCGGCACCGGCGCGTGCAAGATCAATGCGACCCCGGCAGACCAGGCAAGCCTGACCCGGAGATAGAACCGTGACGCGCCCGTCGATACCCGTCAGGGTATCCGACGCGTCACTGCTCAAAAGCACACCGCAGTCAATCACTGGCGTGAGAAGGTAGGTCGCTAGTCGTGACAACACTAACCGACCTGCATTATCATCAGTACAGCCAAAGACGATATCACATCCGATCAGGCGGCGAGCCGTCGCTTGCAGCGTAATCATCGCTTGCAGCGTTTCGCAATGCAGATCGGACGAGATGCGCCTTAAATGTCGAGATAATATCGCGACTTTCGGTTGATGCACGTCACACTCGGTCGATCCATAGACGCGCGTGACGTTACTCTCGGATAGCTCATCAGGATCGATAAGAAGAAGACGCCGGACACCTAAGCGAACAAGCTGCTCGGCGACAACTGAACCAGTGCCGCCGCAACCAACAATGCCTATTTTAAGATCGCCCAGCGTCTGCTGCACAGCGACTCCAAACGCTCTGACGTTACGGTCAAAAATCGGTGATAAGGGCGGGAGTGCAGAGTCGAATGCTCTGATCAGTTTCCAGCGATCCCCTACCTGCCATAGTCGCTCGATTTGAACCGCATTGCAATCTTCATGATGTAAATGTCCGGTAAAGGTGAGCCCAGACGGAAGCATGGAGAAAATAACAGCGCCGTAATAAGGACTACCGGAACGCAGACGAAAGAGATCCGCGATTTCATCATCCACAACGCGATCATGGCGGCTTGGCTTAGGTATGGCATCCTGGCCGGGATGGGTGTGTACCCATATGCAGGCTGCGCCGATGATTTCGGCCTCAGCGAGTGCATACACATATCCCTCAGGCCGGATTGTTAGCCCATTCCAGTCGCGGCGCGTGTAGGCTGACTCAACTACCCAGCGCATATGACGTGCAAGGAGTCTAATATTGCCGC
>JANNDD010000606.1:0-6372 GCA_031387365.1 Armatimonas sp.
CTCACGCACTAACGCACAGTCCCAGATAATAAGAAGCATGCAGTTCGCCAAAACAACGACAACTCCCTCACCATCCCCGCCGTCCCCGCCGCCGCTCCAAAAAGCCACTGTGCTTTTCAACCAGGCTCTCCAAGCGACCCAGGCGGGAAAGCTGACACAAGCGGAAAAACTCTACCGGCAGATGCTAGAGGCGGACCCAAAAGCGGCTGTCGGCTGGGTCAATCTCGGACTTCTTCTCGGGCGTCAGAAACGCTACGACGATGCCATTGCGGCTCTTCAAAAAGCCATTCGTCTAGCTCCCAAGGAAGCCAGCTTCCAAGCACAGCTTGCACTGCTAGAGTGGGGAGCAGGGCGCACCGATGAAGCCATTGTGACAGCGAAGGGTGCTCTCGCGCTCAATCCCAAGAATACCGACACGCTCCGGACGCTCGCGGGAGCCTACCTCTCCCAGAAACGCTTCACCGAGGCAATTCCTGTACTCCAAACCTGGTCCACTCTTCAACCCAAAGACCCAGCCATCTTGGGTTCCCTGGCGACAGCACAGCTAGATGCGAAGCAGCCCAGTGAGGCGCTCGCGACCTTGCGAACCATGACCCAGCGCTTTCCCAAGGAGCCAAATGCCTTCCTGATGCGTGGCGATCTGGCCGGACGACTAGGGGCTCAGAAGAAAGACACCAAGCTCCTCGCAGAAGCCAGCGATGCCTATCGAAAGGCCTTTACACTCAGCCCCAAGAATCTCCGCGCAGGTTTCAACGCCGCAGTTTCAGCGGAACAAGCGGGCGACTTCCCGGGTGCCCTGCTGCTTCTGGAGAAGCTGCGCGAGAAGTTCCCCGATGCGGCCATGGTGCGCCACAGCCTCGCACTGGCCTACCTTCAGGATATCCGCCGCACACCCGAAGACCGTGTGGCACTTGGCATGAAAGAAGCCGAGGCCGCCGTGGGACGTGAGCCCAAGAATGCGGAGTATGTCACGACACTGGGGTTCATGATGCTCTCGCAGGGAAATAGTCGGGAGCTAGGAGAGCGGGCCGCGCGTGTGTTTCAAGGGGCGCTCAAGCTCACTCCCAAAAATGCGCGGACACGGCGCGGCCTGGTGGAAGCCCTTCTCGTGCAGAGTGCTTGGGGGGAAGCGATTCCCAAGCTACGCGAGCTCGTTAACGAGACCCCCGAGGACGATGCGCTACGCCAGAAACTAGCGGCAACTCTCCAAGCGGCAGGAAAACCCGCGGAGGCGGTTCTGGAGCTGCGCACGATTGCACGCCGAAACCCCAAGCAGACAAAATCACTCAAAGATGTCGCCACGCTCCTGGAAACGCTAAACCAGCTCGACGAAGCGGAGAAAACACTCGACGAAGTCCTGAGCCGTGACCCCACGGACACCGAGGCGCTGGTTCGTCTTGGAAGCCTTGGTACGAAGACCAAGAAATACGACAAGGCACAGGCACACTTCGAGGCGGCTCTAACAAGAAAACCAGAGAATAGCCAGGCATTCGCAGGACTGATCGCGCTGTTTGAAGCCCAGGAAAAGAAAAACGATGTGCTAGCGGTGCGCGAGCGCTGGGTGAAAGCCGATCCCAAGAACAATCAGGCACGTTATGATCTCGGCCTTCTCTACGCCGATCTGGGCCGAGACAGTGATGCGGTGACGGTGCTCCGAGGCCTCACGTTACGTCAAAATGATCCCAGTCGGAACCTCTACCGCCTGGCGATTGCGGAGTTTTACCGCCGTAAGGGACGCTTCGGAGAAGAGTCCGGCGAGCTCCGCAACCTGATCGCGGAGGAACCTAACAACGATATTCTAAGGCGTCGCCTTGCGGAGGCACTGGAGCGTGCAGGCCGCCCCGCTGAGGCGGAGCAGCAGTACCTCGGGCTGATTCAGAGAGCTCCCGCCACGGATCTCACCTACCGACTCGCCCTGATTGGAATGCATGAGCGCATCGGCAAACTAGACCAGGCAGCTCAGGAAACAGAGGATCTCGTGACACTGCGCACGGGCTCCGATGAGGCCCGCGCCTTGCTCATTCGCCTCCGAACCACTCAGAAGCGCACGGAGGCCATTGCGCCCTTTTTTGAGAAAATTGCCCTCAGCGAACCAAACCACCCGAATGCCTATCTCGTGAACGCGCTTGACGCATGGTTCCAATCCCAAAAGACACCAGAAAAGTACCTGGTCTTCACTCAGAAAGTCATAGAAACCTACCCGAAAAGCCACCAGGCCTGGAAACGTCGCGCCGCAGCCCTGGAGAAAACCAAGGCCCTTCCTGTGGCACTGGCAGCCTGGCAAAAAGCCACGGAGCTGGATAATAACGACTCCGAAGCGCCTTTAATGCTCGGCAAGCTCCTGGAAGAGCTAGGCAAGAAGACCGAAGCGATTGCCGCCTACACACTCTCCGTCAAGCGGCAACGTACTGATCCCGCCCTCGGCGCTCTCCGTCGTCTGGGTGCCCCGATTCCGAAGTAACTACCAATTCCAGTCAGCCGCTTAACGCCCGGATTTCAGGTCGCTGAGCATCGGACGAACCACCAGCCCAATAAGAATTGCCACTGCGGAGAGCATCCAAAGCGATGCCCAAACAATCGCGGGGATCAGGGTTGCCTGCTGCATATTCTGCGCGTCGGTGTGAGCATTGGTCTGGGCGGAGAGCAAAAACAGAGTCCGTAGGTCAAAGAAGGCATTCAGGACACACTGCACCCCGAGGAAGCCGACCAGAAGCTCCTGGTTGGGCCGTCCGAGCTTGCTTGCCGCGAGGAAGAGAAGTCCCGCAATGGGGATGCCAGTGACCAGTGCAAAGAACGCTCCAGGGGCAGCCACTAAGCCAAAGAACGCCAGTGGCAGAGTGAGTGCAACCGAGACCGCCATCACCCTCAGAAGCTTCTTCGGAGCCAAGCCACGGCGCAGAGCCGCGAGAATCAGTGCGCCAAAAAGTGTCGCGCCTAAGTAACCTGCCGCATTGACCACAGCTCCGATGCCGCCCCGGGTCAAAGTCACGCCCGAAGCGTCGGGAGAGACGCCAAGCGCTACGGGCAGTCCACCCGTCAATAGTGCTGCCAAGGCGTGGCCGCCTTCGTGGATAAACGTCACAAAGAGCCGCACCGGGTAGGTGAGAAACTGAGCGTACGGCACGAACGAGAGTGCAATGGTCAGGAGCGCACCGATCAAAATGCTACGGGTTATATTGGCTTTCATATTTTTTCCTGTCTCTATTATACGGCCAGAAAGGGATAAATCGTTCCCCACGAAAATGTAGACATCCAGTGCAGCCAGAAGTTGCATCCGTGACTAATTCTCCAGGCTGCGAAGGCACTCCTCGCGGTTGTCGCTGCGGACTCATGGTTTGCTGCGATTGGGAAGGTGTTTTTGTGCTTTTACCAGCTCACGGGCAAGCGCGGGCGCGTCTTTGGTTGTTAGGAGCGCCTTCGTGGCCTCGTCGCCAAATTGCTTGACAAAGTGTGCGAGGTGGAAACGATGGGCCTGGAGCGAGAGGACGGACATCTCTCGGTGGAGATTTTCCAGCAGAAAGGCTTTCCAGCGGAAGGTGAGAAAAAGAACAAGACGAGGACGAGACGGAAGATTGCTTTTCGCACAGCAGGGATCGTCGTAGCGCTGTGCTAAGGCAAGGGCGGCGTGTTGTGGCAAGTAGCAGAGAAGCAAGGCGAAACGCGAGGCAGAACTCAGAGAGAGTCCTGGCTCAGGGTGGACTTCTGCCAGACGGGGATCATCCAGAAAAACGGCGAGCTGCTCGGAATCCAGTGCAAAAAGCGCCTCACGGAGCTCGCGGTGATCCCGTGGAGGTGGCGGTAGCCCCCTGGCAACGGACTCGAAAACCTCCCCGGCGCGACGAGGGGTGTCTTCACAAAAGGCTTCCCACTCTCTCCAGGCCAGCGCAAGCGGTGTTTGCATAGAGCTATTCTAACCTGAAAAATCATACTTGGCGGCAAGTCTTGCCCAGCGTAGAATGAGCTTATCCAAATGGTCAGGCTATTTTTCACGCCTCAGTGCGCCTATACAATCTCCCCCTATAAATGGACCTACCGTCTGTCTTTGGGCTTCATTGAGAGCTGGCCGGACTTGCTCGGTGTCGCGAAGATGGCGCAAGAGCGCGGAGGGTATCATTTTGATTACTCCGGAATCGCGCACGCGACTCGCCCCGAACGCACCGGTCAGATGCGATTTTGGCGCTGGCAGTGGTCTGAAAAGGGTAAAAAGAAGGGCAAGGCCCGCAGCTATCATTTCCCAGAGTGCGATTACCTAGCGACTCTGGTCGCGCTGCTTCGGGTACGCGGCGAGCTCGCGGCAGCCGAGGCAGTGGCAGAATCAGCGCAACAGCCACTCCCTGAGGTGCAGCTTCTTGCTCTTCCGGATCCGTATGATATTTATAACTACAGCTACGATAAGGAATACACCTACGATGCGAAACAGTGCCTGCGCATGATCTTAGACCAGCGTGACTTTGCCCTAGCCACGCAGCGTGCGGCGGCACGGGAAGGCTTTGGTGTGGAGGATGGTAGTCGGCTAGCGTACAGGGATGATGGCACGATTCTCTTGACACTTCAGCGAGGCCACACACAGCATGTCTCTGAGGAGCTCTACGGACACTTATTACGGAGCGCACAGGAAGAGGTGGAAAAATGGACTGCGAGTCACTAAAAAAACGCCTGGAAGAGGCGGGTTGCTCGGAATCGCACTATAGCATCAGGACACTAGGCGACGATACATTCTGCCTGGATAAGCTTGGCAATGAGTGGTGGGTTTTCTACACTGAGCGTGGCATTGTCAACGACCCTGAGTTTCGCTCCGAGAGTGAGGCCGAAGCCTGTGCCTATCTCTGGGAAAAGATGCAGCACATCCGCCATGACCATATCGTGGGTCTATTTCACGACCCGGCCGAGACACAAGAGTTCTCGCGGGCACTGCATCAGCGAGGAATGAAAAATCTGATTGATCATATCCCAAGCCCGATTGTCCACCCCACGCTCTACCGTGTCTTTGTTTTTGGTCAGGCAATCTTCGAGGCGCAGCGGCACTTCCCCCACCTGCCGGTCAGGCAGTGGCCTCCGGAAAGCACCGGGTGATTAGAAGAGGCTCTTTTGCACGGCAAGCGCCCCCTGATGCCAGACCAGCGAAGGGGTGTCACGAATGGCAATTTCCACGGCGGCAGGGCTCGCGGCACAACCCGCTTCCTGCCAGCGGCGCTTCCAGTAGGCACGGACGATCCCAGGGGTGTTGTTGACCTCAGAGAGATGGGCGAACCACACGGCAGCGGGGCCGTGCTCCAGAGTGTGCCCCAACACCAGATCGGCGGCGGCGTTGTTTGAGAGATGCCCCGTACGCGCCAGGATACGGTTTTTAAGATGCTCGGAGTACGAGCCGAAGCGTAGGCGGTGGATGTCGTGGTTGGCCTCAATCACCAACAGCGACGCGCCACAGCAGGCGGCTCGCACCTCGGGAGTGATAGAGCCCGTGTCGGTGGCATAGACCAAGCTTGTACTCCCGACATCCACGCGAAACCCGCACGGCTCGGCAGCGTCATGCGTGGTGAGCAGCGCACGAGCTCCAAACGCTCCAAGGCCCGTCTCCTCCCCTGGCGAGAGTGGCAGCACCGGGAAGTCGCGCTTGTCGGAGGCTTGGAGTGCCGCCAGCGTGCCAGGTGTCGCCACAATCGGGACTTTATAACGCACCGCCAGCGGCACCGCCCCCACACTATGATCGCCGTGCTCGTGGGTCACGAGAATGCCGCTCAGGCTCTCCAGCGCCACCCCACGCTCCCCACACCAGCGCTTGAGAGTTCGCACCCCGATCCCCGCATCCACTAACAATGCCCCCTGGCCAGAGACAACCAGAAATGCATTCCCCGACGAACCAGATGCAAGGCAATGCACAGTCATGCGTCGTCTTAGCTCACCGGAGGCTCAAACGCCAGCTTCTCCATCCTCAAGCTATCAGGAACGGGGATCGGGTAGTTACCGGTGAAGCAGGCGAGGCAGAAGTTATCCACGGGAACGGACATCGCTCGGGCAAGTCCTGCCTCGGCAAGATACCCCAAGCTCGTCGCCCCGATCTTCTGGCGGATCGCCTCCACGGACTGACTGGCGGCGATCAGCTGATCCTGAGTTGCCATGTCAATGCCGTAGAAACAGGGCCACTTCACCGGCGGCGCGGAGATGCGCACGTGCACTTCCCGGGCTCCCGCCTCCAGAAGCAAGCGTACGACTTTGCCCGTTGTCGTGCCACGTACAATCGTATCGTCCACCATGACAACGCTCTTTCCCTGAAGCGCCTCACGGATTGGGGTGAGCTTCATGCGCACGCCCATCTCGCGCATGCGCTGGTCGGGCTGGATAAATGTCCGCTGAATGTAGCGGTTCTTAATT
>JANNDD010000613.1:0-1954 GCA_031387365.1 Armatimonas sp.
TGGTCGCGGCGGCCCTCCATTGCGGCGCGGATAAAGAGCTCGTGCTGGGTGACGTGCGGCATCATGTAGCCAATGAGCTGTGGCGGTAGCGCCCCGACGGTGGTGAACTGCAGGCCCGCGCGGTCCACTAAAGTCGGCACCTCCGCGATGGCATCGTTGGGTAAGTTCGAGATCGCGCCATTATTGGGCATGTTCCCATAGACCACCGAGGGCGTCCCCGTGACGATAGAGTGAATAATGGTCGAGCCGTACTCATGGGACTTGTGCACCGTGATCGGGTCCTCGGAGCGCGCAAAGACCTTCATGCGCTCGAACTCGTCCACAATGCCATCACAGCGCCGCAGGTACTCGTCCATGGGCACCGAGAACTCCGCGATCTTGTCTTTTCCACGCGGGATAAACCACGGGTTGTACTCGGCGTTGTGCTCGCTAGACTCGGTAATAAAATAACCCAGGCGCTTCATGAGCTCAAAGCGTACTTTGTTTTTTGCGAACGTCGCCGGATCGCCCATCGCCTCAAAGAGCCGTGGATAGAGATCACCCCCCTCGCGCTCCAGCTTGGTGTAGAAGGCCATGTGGTTGATCCCAGCGCAGGTAAAGCCCACCTCCGCCGGGTTCACCCCGATGTAGCCCATGATCTGGTTGAGCGTCCCCTGCACCGAGTGGCACAGCCCCACCGCCTGGATATTGGAATTTCGGGTGATGGTCTGCATGTTCATGCTCATCGGGTTGGAGTAGTTGAGCAGGACGGCCTTCGGGCAGATCGCCATCATGTCCTCAACCAGCCCTTTGAGCATCGGGTAGGTGCGCAGGGCGCGGAAGAAGCCCCCCGGCCCGGTCGTGTCGGCAATCGTGAAGCCGAGGCCGTACTTACGCGGAATCTCAAAGTCCACCAGAGTCGAGTCGAAGCCGCCGATCTGGACCATATTGATCACAAAGTCCGCGCCCTCCAGCGCTTTTTTGCGATCTTGCGTGGCCTCAATCGTTGGGCTGGCACCGAGCGCCGCCCCAACTTTTCGGCACAGAGCCGCCCCCACTTCGAGCCGGTCCGCATCAATGTCCATGTAGGAGAAGGTGGCGTTCTTGAACTCGGGAAATGAGAGAATATCACCGGTGAGGTTTTTCGAAAAGACGACGCTACCCGCGCCGATCATGGCTACTTTTATCATGGAGTGATTGTACCTAATCCTCCCCCTTCGCCGCGAGGAACGAGCGATCAGCCGGAGGGGGTGCCTGAGTTTCACGAAGGCGGGGGAGGTTAAATCGCCCCAAGCTCACGTAGCCGCGCGACTAAAATCTCGGCCTGCGCGGCTGTGAGTGGCCTGAGCGGAGGGCGTGGGGCACCGACAGGGATTCCCATTCCCTCCATAATTGCCTTGCCGCTGGGAAGCCCAGGATTTTGAAGAAGGGCACGGACGGCGTCCATCACGGTATCCGAGAGCCGCAATGCCTCGGCCAGATCACCCGCCGCAAACGCTGCGCGCAGTTTGTGATAAAGCGGTGCGGAGTAGTTGTAGGTGCTGCCCACAAAGCCCACCGCCCCCACGCTCAGCGCCGGGAGCATGCACTCGTCCGCTCCCCAGAAAATATCATAGCGCCCGTTTTCAAAGCGCAGGCAGGCGGCGAACTCTAGGAGATCGTTGTGGGTGAACTTGAGGCCCGCAAAACTTGGGATGCGTTCTGACGCTTGCTCCAGCAAAGAAACCATCGGGAGCGCCGCGCCCGTCATGCTGGGAATGTGGTAGTAGAAAAATGGCAGCTCGGGCGCGGCGGCTGCCACCAGCGCGAGAAAGTCCATCAAGTGCCCGACGCTCACAGGCTTAAAATAATACGGAGCCAGCGCCGAGATGCCGTCTGCGCCCACGGCTTGCGCGTCTGAGGCAAGCTCTGCCGCATCACTCACGCTCGTGTGCCCCACATGGACAATCACCTTCAGCCGCCCCGCCGCCACGTC
>JANNDD010000615.1:0-1595 GCA_031387365.1 Armatimonas sp.
TCCTGAGACAATGAAATTCACCACGCTGCACGAGGCCGAGAGGGCAGTCGCTGCCGCCGCTATAAGCTTTGAGAGCACCCGCACACTCGCCTCCTACGAGCGCCATACTATTCTGATAGCGGTTTCCCAGGGCCTGCGGGAGCAGCGCGACGCCTTCGCACTGCTTCTCTGCGACGAGGCGAAGAAGCCGATCCGTGATGCCCGTGTGGAAGTGGACCGTGCCTGCCTGACATTCTCCCTCGCCGCCGACGAGGCCCGGCGCTTTGGGGGGGAGCTGTTGCCACTTGATCTGAGCGCCGCGGCGGTGGGTAAGCTCGGGCTGGTGCGCCGCTTCCCGCTCGGCCCTATCGCTGCCGTGACACCATTTAACTTCCCGCTCAATCTTGTGGCCCATAAGCTTGCTCCTGCCATCGCCGTTGGTGCGCCCGTGGTGCTCAAGCCCGCAGAAAAAACGCCGCAGATCGCGCTTAAACTTCAGACACTCGTGCGGGAATCTGGCTGGCCCGAAGCGGCGTTTGCCGTGCTCACGCCCGAGATGCCACAAGAGATCGGGCACCTACTCGCCAATGATCCACGGCTGCCCGTTTTCTCGTTCACGGGATCGGATACCGTCGGCTGGGCGCTGAAGCAGCGGGCCGCGAAGAAGCGTGTGACACTGGAGCTTGGGGGAAACGCCGCCGTGCTGCTCGCCGAGGACGCCGATTGTGTCCACGCTGCCGCACGCTGCACGGTGGGTGGGTTTGCCTACTCCGGGCAGGTCTGTATCTCCGTGCAGCGCATCTTTGTCCACAAGGCGCTCTTCGCTGCGTTCTGCGAGGCGCTGGTAGAGAAAGTACGTGCGCTTCGGCTGGGCGATCCTGCCGAAGAAACGACCGATCTAGGGCCGCTGATCACACAGGCCGCCGCGATTCGAGTGGAACAGTGGGTTCAGCAGGCCAAGGCCGCAGGTGCGACAATGCTCCTCCACGGCCAGCGCGACGGTGCGTTTCTGGCTCCGAGTATCCTGACGGGCGTCCCGACAGACCAGCCTATTATGTGCGACGAAGTCTTTGGCCCAGTGGTGGTTGTGGAGCCCGTTGACAGCTTCGAGGCGGGTATCGCGCGGATCAACGCCAGCCGCTACGGCCTGCAAGCGGGTGTTTTCACGCAGGATATACGCCGCATTATGCAGGCCCACAACTCGCTCAATGTGGGCGGTGTGATTATCAACGATGTCCCGACGTTCCGCAGCGACGCCATGCCCTACGGCGGCGAGGGAGACTCTGGCGTGGGCCGCGAAGGCATCCGCTGGACAATGGACGAGTACACCAGCCCGCGCGTACTCGTGCTTTAGAAAGCAGGGGCAAGCTATTGACTATATTGTAACGGATTCGTCGGGCGGATGTGCGCCATCGAGCACCAGCGCACGCCGCAGGTTGCGTAGCCCCTCCCGGTTGAGCTGAAGCGCCTCCAGTGTTGCGCGACCCGTTGCTGTCAGCGCAAGAACCTGCGTCGCATCGAAACTCCACTGAAAGTGAGCGTTCCATTGCTGATGGCGCGGATGAAACAGAGGCACGGTCACACCCGTTGCCGGGTCCATCGCCTCTGTCAGAATG
>JANNDD010000654.1:0-2951 GCA_031387365.1 Armatimonas sp.
GAGCTACATCACGCGCACCGAGATTATCTTACTGAAGCGGCCTATTTCGAGTTTAGAGGCGATGGATTTCTCCAATAATCAGAGCGTCGGGCCTGCGGGAATCGGGCTGTTTTTCGATGCCGTGGGGTACTGGCATGGGAGCAAGTCGCTCTTTGGAAGCCGCGAGGCGTATCGTAACAATGTCTCTTTCTTAGACGGGCACGCCAAGAGCCTGGTCAATGCGGACTACCTCAAGCTCTGGAGCCTGAGTTTTCGGTAGACCCGACGCTGTCCCAGTGCACCACTTGGTTGCGCCCATGCTCCTTGGCGAAGTAAAGCGCACTGTCGGCGGCACCCACGAGCCCGTCGGGGCTTGTCATACTGTCCGTCAGGGTAGCCAGACCGATACTGGCCGTGACCGGGCGGTTGGGCCACTCGGAGCGTAGCAGTAGGGCACGCAGGCGCTCCCCCACAATCATGGCCTCGGTGCTGTCGGTGTGAGGAAGGATCAGCGAAAATTCCTCGCCGCCGTAGCGGGCCACTGTATCGGAGAGCCGGGCGGTCTGCGCGAGTGCGCTGGCCATGCGCCGTAGGATCACATCGCCCGCCGGGTGCCCAAACGTGTCGTTGTAGCTTTTGAAGCTATCCACATCCAGAACCACCACGGAGAGCGGGAGCTTGTAGCGCCGGGCACGCTGCCACTCCATATCTAAGCGCGAATCAAAAGCGCGGCGGTTGCTCAGTCCTGTCAGGCCGTCTTCTTCGGTGAGCTCGCGCAGACGCTCGTTCTCTTTCTGGAGTGTGCGCAGGCGCTGGATCTGGAGACGACGTTCGACGCGCAGGATTAAGTAGGCTCCTAATAAGGCCAGAGTAAAGAGAGCGGCTCGCCCGATGGCTTCCGCGCGCTGGCGCTGGTTGTCCAGACGAAGCGATTGCTCCCGCAGACGGCTTTCCCGCTGACTGCTTTCTTGTACTAGGGAGACGCTGGCCTGGAGTGCGCTGCCTTCTTTTTGACTTGCTTGAAGCGCGGCAAATGCCTCGGGTAGGCGCTGTGCTTCACGAAGTGTGGCGGTGTGTTCCAGGTGGCCTAAGTACGCTCTGGCCTGCTCAGGAAGCTGAGTGAAGCGCTGCTGCTGCGCCTGCACGAGAGTACCCGGGGGGCGTAGCTCCCTGAGGTCTTTCTCCAGTGTCTCACGGAGGCGGCGGAAGCGCTGGGCATAGTCGGTGCGCCCGGTTCCCACGTAAGCGGCCTGGCAAAGCTCCGCCTCGCTTAGCTTGTTGGCGATACGGCTGATCTGAGCTTGAAGCCTCAGCTCGTGGCTGAGCAGACGCTGCTCTTCTGCAACCTGGGACGCGCCGCGCTGTGTGAGCGATTCACCGACGACAACGGCTAGCGCGGTGAGGATCAGAAGGCCAAGCCACCGAGCGTTGGTTGAGGTGGGGTGCGGCGAAAGGGCCATAATACAACTATTCTACCCTTGATTGGACGTGCTTGGAGAGTGCACCCGTACTTTGCGTACACGCCGTCCGGTAGTCTCGACCACCGTGAGCTGTGCATTACCGTAGGCCACTTGCTCCCCGATACGCGGTGCACCACTGGTCTGGGAAAGTATCCAGCCGCCGATTGTCTCGACATCGGGCTCCTCCTCGGGGCCCGTTAGCTCTAGCAAGCGCTCCAGCTTCTCCAGAGGCATTCGGCCATCCACGAGATAGGTTCCATCGCTACCGGATTCGATCTCGGGACGTGTCGGGTCGCGCTCATCCATAATATCGCCGACAATTTCCTCTAGGATATCTTCGAGGGTGACGATTCCCGCCGTGCCTCCAAACTCATCCACGACCACAGCCATGTGCTGGCGCTGGCGCTGGAGCTCGCGCAGAAGCTGGTCAATGGGCTTGGTCTCCGGCACCCGAGGCAGGTCAATCACAATGCTGAGTAGGTCGCCACTCTTGAAGCGCAGCAGGTCCCGAATATGAATCATCCCGATGATCTCGTCGGTGGAGCCTTCCTCACAGAGCGGGAAGCGCGTGTAGCCGGAGTTCTCCGCGATCTTACGATTTTCCGTGAGGGGCTTGTCGGTGGAGAGGAAGACAATATCGGGGCGGGGCACCATGATCTCTTTAGCCTGGCGGTGCGCGAAGTCTAGGACACGGTGGAGCAGCCCTACTTCTTCCTCGCGCAGCTCGCCGCCCTCGCCGCTCTTTTCCACAATCAGGCGAATCTCCGCCTCCGAGACACTCTCTTCATCGTTGTGCCCGGCTTTGTATCCAAAAGGCCGTAGGATCAGTGAGGCGAGCTTGCCCATCACCGCCAGAGGCATCTTGAAGACACGATAAAAAATATCAAGTGGGACAATGGTTGCCAGTAAGATCTTTTCCGCGTCTTTGATAGCCATCGTGGTAGGGACGAGCTCGCCCAGAACAAACTCGACTAGGGTGACAACTGCCATGACCAGCACAGTAACCACCCAGGCAGGCAGGTTGTGGATTACGGGTTTTAGAAACTCATGCACGACATCGTGCCCCACACTACCGAGAACCACAGCGCAGACCATGACCCCAAACTTGGTGGCGTGAAGATAGTGTGAGATATGGCGCGATGCTTCCAGGGCGCGCTCGGCTCCAAACACTTTACGGGCCGCCAGCTCATCCAGGCGGGTCGTGCGCACTTTCACAAGGGCCAGTTCTGCCGCCACAAAAAAGGCGGTCAGGAAAACAAGCAAGAGGGCAAGCAGAAGCTTTAAAAAGTTATCCACGGATTTTAGACTGTTCCAATTGTACCAGATGTGCAAATTCCCTGCCCTGAGCCGTTGAAATTGACAGAGAAACAACAGAAGAGGATACAATTGCCGCATGCAACGTTCTCATTTTCTTGGACTGGCAGCGGCACTTTTTCTGGTAGGCTGCACCCCGAAAGCCCCTCAAGGAGGTAGCTCTGGTCATGCCTTACGCGAGACGCTCGAAGTGGGCTT
>JANNDD010000655.1:0-16110 GCA_031387365.1 Armatimonas sp.
TTTCTACACCCGCAGGCGCTTCTCCTCCAGATCGAGCCGGTAGAGAATTTGGTTGTAGTTGTAGCGCGGGGTCGGATCGGGGTTTCCGGAGAACGTGTTGACGTAGGTTCCTTCAAAATACACAAAGCGCCCTCGGTCAAAATACGGGTGCTGGGTGACATTGTAAAAATCCATCTTGTCGTGGGTGACAATCTGAACGGCACGCTCCCACGGCCCGGTGTGAGCTTTCGCCTCAGCGTACCAAACCTCGCCGACATTCGAAGATTTTCCAAATTTCTGGAGCACAATCATCACCCAGCGCTGCCGGTACGCGTTCCAGAACACCGAGCCACCGTGGTTCTGAACCGGTGCTCCCGTCAGGGCATCTTTCAAGCGCAGCGTCGGCTCGGCGACTTGCTCATAGTTTTTGAGGTTTTTCAGAGCCACCAGGGTTGGTTTCACACGGATGCACGGCAGGGGCGCGCCGCCGTCGTAGGTGCCGTACAGCCAGCCATCGTGGAGAAACGGATGGCCGGTTAGCGGCTCGGGCTTAGTGGGGTCGAACTCCGCGATAGGCTCGAAGCAAGCTTTTGCATCGTTGAAGACAGCAAGGCCACGCTCGACACACGTCCCCAGATCCTTCATCCTGCTGTAGAAACAGACCAGCTTTTCTCCGCCCTCGATGACCGCAAGCCCTGTGATCCAGACCGGGCCGGGACCTTTGGGTTTCGGGAACATCGGGCGGGAGAAGCCCGTTTTCTCGTCGGTGAAGTAGCGCAAACGAATCGCTTCGTCGGGGTTGTCTTTGGGGCTCGATGTGGCTCCCGAGGTGCCGAACTGCCCGAGGGGGTACTCAGGACGTGCGGTATCGCCCCAGAACCAGTACAACTTGTTTTTGTAGAGTGCCGCAAGCACGGAGTCCTGGCCCATCACGCGTCCGTTCAGCTGCGCAATTCCCGCCGGGGCAGGCTTTCCCAGAAGAAGCGAGTCGCGGTAGATCCCCTCGCCCGTTACCCGATAGAGCCGCTCCGCGAGATTTTTCCGGGGGAGTTTTACAATCGCCGTCGTGCCCGCTTTAGGGGTGAGCACAACGCCCTGGTAGCCAAAGCCATCTTTGGGATAGTCGTAGCCATGGCTTTTTATACCGAACCAGACTTTGGAGTCCATCAGCCCGGGTTCGTAAAATGCCACCCAGCCCGCACTGTCGGTGATAAAACGGAGGTCGCTGGTGGTGCGTAGCTCAACCAGCGGCACGCCCCGCCCTGTCGCAGCATCCACGACACGGACTCCAAAGTACCTCCCCAGTTGGAGCGGGGAGGCTGGAGAGCCTCGTTCCTCGGCTACGAAGGGCGTGCCGCCCATAAATTTGGTATGGCCGGAACGGCCTTTGTAGCGCGAAGCGCTCTCCAGTCCCGCCGCTTCAACCGGCGGGATCAAAACGCTGCTTTCTCCCACTCGGTAAAGACGATCTCACTGAGTGGCTTGCGCTTGCGAACGGGGCTGTTGTGGCGCTCGCGCTGCTTCTCATCATCGAGTAGCTCCGCCTCGCCAAGATAGCCCAGAGCGATCAGTGACTGGGGGGCGAAGTCAGAGGGAATGGAGAATATTTCTTGCGCCTTGACGGCGTCGAAGCCCCCCATCTGGTGCAGATAGAGGCCCGCGCTGGCTGCCTGTACGGTGAGCTGACCAACGGCCTGCCCGACATCGTAGGAGGCAAACCGGTTCTCGCTGCCGTTGTAAGTGAAAGTCTTCTTCGCGACCCCCAGAATAAGCACGGGCGCTTTGGCGGCCCAGGCATTACCCGGTACAAGAGTGGTGGCGAGCTTCTCAAAAGTCTCTGGGGCATTGACTTTCCCCCCAACAATAAAGCGCCAGGGCTCTTCTCCAAAGCACGATGCAGACCAGCGAGCGGCCTCAAAAAGCGAGAGTAGCAGTTCTGTAGGCACTGGCCTGGGGTCGAAGGCAAGAGGACTCCAGCGCTGGCGCAAGGCACCAAGAATTGCGTGATCGTTGAGTGTGGGTTTATCCATGCCGACTAGGAAACCAAATCCAGGCGTGGAGTTCCCGGGAACCAACTGAATCTATTTGCGTTCCTATAGAGCGTGGCCCAACTTGCTCTGCGCCGAAAGGCAATGTTCTCCGCTGCCCATGCTTACTGGTTTCCGGATCGCTCCGATGAGGAGAACCGGGCACTCTTCGGGAAATGGGCATCTAAGTGGGGGCACGGGCACAACTACGATGTAGAAGTGACCGTTATTGGGGAGCTCGACGAGAGCTCGGGAATGGTGGTCAATATCACGGATGTGGATAGAGCGCTCAAGCGGGCTCTAAAACCCCTGCGAGACAAGCATCTCACCTACGAGGTTCCCCACTTCGCCACGCATCCCCCGACCACCGAGAATATCGCCTTGTTCCTAGCCGATGCCTTTTCCCGAGAGTTCGTGGATCCGGCGGCACGGCTGAGTAAAATCACGGTGTGGGAGACCCCCACACTTTCCGCAACCCTAGATTTTCAGGAGAGTGACACCATGGTGGCCCTCACACGCTCGATTGACTTCGCCGCCGCCCACCGGCTCCATGCTCCGGGCCTTAGTGAGAGTGAGAACCTCGCAATTTTTGGTAAGTGCAACAACCCCAAGGGCCACGGCCATAACTACGGGGTAGAAATCACCGTGATCGGGGAGCCCGACCCAGCAACAGGGATGATCGTGGACTTACTAGCCCTGGATGCCGTACTGGAGCGCGAGATCATGGCGCGCTACGACCATAAGCACCTGAACGATGACACGGAAGATTTCAGAGCAGCAAACCCGACCAGTGAGAACCTGACGCTTGCGATATGGCGGCACTTAGTGAATAAAATCCCTGCACCCGCTCGCCTCCAAAAAGTGGTCGTCCGTGAGACAGATCGCAACTTTTTTGAGTACACCGGTCTATAATAGAACTAGTCTGCACGGTTTGTCGGAAACAACCAGCGGGCTTCAGAGAGGAAAACAAAATGTCAAAACCGACCCCCTCGCTTACTCCGTCTCCACGGATGTTCTTTCACGACTCCGATCAGCCTGCCCAAGCGCTCGTCGAGCGGCGCTACGATGCGGATTTTATTCCCTCACCTGAGTACCGTGAGTCGCTTCCGGACATGACTCTGACTCGTAACGCGATCCAGGGAGCGAATGTCCCGATCCAGCAAGTCGGTATTTCTGGGTTTCGCCTGCCCCTGAACTTTGTCAGCGAGGACGGTGCTTCCCAGTGCTTGGAGGCACGAGTGACGGGCTCTGTTTCCCTGGAGGCCAACCTTAAGGGAATCAACATGAGCCGGATCATGCGGACGTTCTACGAGCACAAAGATGCCAGTTTCACCCCCGACACGCTCGGCACTATCCTTCAGGGCTACCAGGCGCAGGTCGGGGGCCTCAATGCCCGGCTCAAAGTCAGCTTTTCCTACCCGATGCTCCAGCCGAGCCTACGGAGTGGTCTGGCAGGTTACCAGTACTACACTGTCAGTTACTTAGCCAACCTCGATGCTCGGGGTACTCTACGCCGCTTTATCCACTTTGACTTTGTCTACTCATCAGCCTGCCCCTGCTCCGCCGAGCTGGCCGAGCATGCCCGCGCGACACGCAATATCTATGCAATTCCTCATAGCCAGCGCTCGAAAGCGCGGATTCAGCTAGAGCTGGTGGAAGGAGCGAGCCTGAGCATCGAAGAGATCCAGCGTCACTGCCTCGCCGCACTCAAGACAGAGACCCAGGTCATGGTAAAGCGTGAGGATGAGCAGGCATTTGCCGAGCTTAACGGTGCCCATATCAAGTTTGTCGAGGACGCAGCACGGCTCCTCTTCGCGAGTTTTGATGCAGATAGACGCGTCAAGGACTTTGAGATTGCCTGTGCCCACTTAGAGAGCCTCCACAGTCACGATGCAGTCAGTGTCATCTGTAAAGGCATCGCCGGTGGCTTCCAGGCAGATTTCACGGACTTTGAAAATCTCGTTTGCTAGGGCAGTGAGCAGTACGAAGGAACATCCTGCGGAATTTATCAGTATTTCACGATAAGATAGACAGAATTTGCGCGTTTCGTCGTGCCGAAAGGATTCCGTGCGTATGTCCGTGTCCCCTGTGGACCCGTCTACTCAACCCCCCCCTCGCCTCCTGGAGCAGCTACATGCGCTAGAGCTGACCTGCTCCAGTGCCACAGAAGCGGCGCGTGCGTTGCTTGGTATCTGGAAGACCCAGGCGTACCATGCCAGCGTCGCGCTCGGACAGCTAGGCTCTCCCGAGAGCCATGATGTTGCCACCAATCTAGGGATGCCTGCACAGCCAGATATCTCCGAAGGGGAGCATCTCATTGCCAAGGCACAGGCACAGGAGGCGCAATTTGATCGTCTCTGCTCGTCCTACGACGCCATGCATCGCGAGATGGCGATCCAAGGGAGGCAGGCTCTCAAGAACGGTATCCGGTACACGGGTCGTGAGCGTGAGGAGGAGCTTCGAGATGCCCTTCGTTTGTTCAAAGGCGTGCTCGAAAACCCAATTGGTAGCCGTAATTTCGCGATTTGGTTCGAGGTAGGTTGGATCCAATGGATGCTTGGAGAGCCTCGTGAGACCACGATTGATAGCTTCTACCACGCGGCACGTCTAGCGGGCAGCCAGGATACTGCCTATTACGTGCCTGCCATTCGCCACCAGGCATACCTTCAAGCACAGCTAGGAAGCTGGGGAGATGCCTGGGCATCCATTCAGCGCGCTCTGAGCGTCACGGGTGAAAGTGAGCCGCTCCTCTGGGTCGAGGCGGCTCGCTATGCACTGCAGGCTGGCAAGCGTTCCGATGCACAGAGCCTGCTGGATAGAGCCCTCGACCAAAGCCCCTCCAGTGCTTTCGCCCTCTACTCGGATCCCGATCTGGGCCTACTTCATGCGGCATGCGGACAGACCATCGAGCGTTTTACGCAGGCGGCGCGTTCCTCGGCTGCCTACGAGCTCACCCGTCTACAGACCGCGCACGAGACGAAACCCTACCTTCTGAAGGCGCTTGGCCTTGAGATCGTACTGCCACCCTCAACAGCAATCCCGGAGAGTATTGAGAAGTGCGGGCTCTTTGAGGCACACACGGTCGCGGCCGCAGCGCGCCGTGAAGCGTCTCAGATCTTTGACCAGGTCATTGCCCTGATCCAAGGAGAGCATACAAAAGCAGAGGAGTCTGCGCGGCGCTTTAAGATTCAAATAGACCAAGCGCTCTCTGAGAAGACCTACTACGAAGGTAGCCTGCGCAATATTGAGGAGCACGCCCGAGAGTCCGGGTTTCAGTTGCACAGCTACTCCTTCAACAACCCGTTCTTCCGTCGGCGCAACCAAAAGGCCGAGGACGCGCGTTTTGCCTATGAGTCGTTCAAGCAACAGCTCGCTCAGTCTGAGGAGTTCCTAAAAAGTCACTTACCTGCTATGGAAAGTGCCTTTGACAAACAGGAACAACGCCGCTTCCAAGTTGAAGAAGTGCTTGTCTGGGTCACCGCGAAGCGCGAGGCTTAAGCAGAGTGTAGCCGGAATAGAACTCACGAATTGCCAGGCTCTGGCCCGTTTTTGCATTCGTCAAAGCCAGGCGTACCATCAGCAGTGTCTGGCTTTTTCCTTTGCTTTTATCGTCAGGACCGCCCGTCTCCAACGTAAAGGGGGAGACGCTTGCAAGAACCGTCCGCGCGGCGTCTTGATCAGAACAAGTCGGGGGGAACCCCACTGCAACACTGGTTAGTTTTCGGCGGCGCAGTGTCTTGTTGAGCTCTCCACTCACCTTGCCAACAACAGCCCGAACGTCCTGTACCCGCGCGCCCTCCCCGAGTATCGCGACAAACGCAGCTTCATCGGCAGCGAGCACAACCTGATTGCGTCCCTCGGCTCCTAGAATAGGTGGCTCCACGGGAGTACTCAGAGAGCGTGAGGGTGTTCCCAGGAGAGTCTCACCGATCTGTGCTGTCACCAGAGGCACCATAACATCGAGCCCTGGTCCCTCGGCACCACGATTGCCTCGGCATCCCGCCAAGCACACAGCGACTCCCAGGGCAGCGCAAAGTAAAATCTGTTTCATTCTGAAACTATAGTACCAGAGTTCTCTTGGGATGGTTCACTGGTAAACCTAGCAAAAAATCTATAGGTAATTCTTCGGGTTTTTGACAGCAGAATTACCTGTTTTTTCTAATTCGTTGAACAAGAAGCAAGGCAAAACCAGTCGTAGGCAGTATAATTGCGTTGTAGGGTATAGAAAATGAGAACTTTGGGGAAATTCACACTAAGCCTTGGAGCGTGCCTCTTTACTGCCTTAGCCAGCATGGCTCAGACCAGTGGCACAGTTGCCCCGCGCCTCCTCCCTGAGAGTCCCATTCTTCCCGCCTTTCCCTCACAACAAGTTCGCCCTGGCCGGGATCGGTTCAACAACGACCCCGCACTCACTACAGAGGCTCTGTTAGAGGCGCTTAAAACCAACAGGACTTTCCGTACTAATCTTTCCCGACACTTTGGTATTCCAGAGGAGCGCACTATTGAGTTCGTCCAGGATGCGCTGGTGCCACAGGTACTCGATAGAGATACCCGCGTCATGAATTACGGGGTCACCAAAGCGGGCAAGATCTACGGCAAACAAACAACGCTCCGAAAGGGAACCCGTATCTGGGGTACCCGGGACGGTAAGCCTATCTTGAAATGGGATTGCTCAAACCCCCTGCTTCCTAAGGCGCCCATACTTCGTTCACGACCTACACCTGCCCAGGTAAGCCGCACCCTTACGAACGGTATCTTGCCCGTACCAGCAAGTCTGCGGGAGCCAAGCGTGCTAGATGCGCCTCTCGGAATCACTCTGGCAACTGATCTCCCGATCGAACCGATTTTCCGCCCTGTGATTCCCACCCCTCCGATCACGGTGGTTGAGGAGCCAAGCCTCTTAAATCCCCCGACACGTCTTCCGGGATTCGCACGGGCTGGCCTGCCACTCATTCCGCTTGCAGGCGTGATCGGCCTGGTTGTCCGGACAACGCCGACGCCGAGGGGCAGTGTCCCAGAGCCTGGCACACTTGCCTTGCTCAGCCTCGGTGCTATCGGGCTACTTGCACATCGTCGGCGACGGTAGTTTCTTCCCGGAATTTTGATACACTGGTGCCATGCAATCGCTCTGGCGAACGACCTGGCTCCGAGTGTTTTTTGTCCTTCTCCCGCTTTTTCTTGCCACGCACCTGATGGGGCAGAACGTGGTAGGGGCACTCCTAGGTGTCGCACTGGCAGGGCTGCTCGGCTTCACGTCGCTTTGGGGGCTTTTTCATCTACGCCGAGTGGTTGCCCTCCGCACGGAGGCCCTCCGAGATGCTCTGCTGGCCAGCCTAGTTCTTTTTCTCTTGTTTCGTGGGATCCTTGAGGTATCTCAGGCCGAGAGAGGCTCTTCGTTTCTCAACCAGCCGATTTTCGGCCCCTTGTTTTACTCCCTCGCCTCAGGAGCCATCAGTATAGTTTTATTTCCGATTCTTCTCTGTTTCAACCTCACCCTCGTTGCACTCGCAGCAATGACTTACCCCAGAGATCCCCAATCGGAACGCTCGATTCTTTCAGTCTTCTGGCCCACTCTGTTCACGTCCCTTATGCTGGATCTCCTGCTTCGTCGTCAGAGCTTCTGGCCGAGCATGGGAGCGACCCTGCTCTCTCCTGTCAGTGCTCTTTTACTGGTGCGAACCTTGCGCCACTATGGCCAGGATGCACAGAGCTTTTCCTATCACCTCACCCAGCTTCTTCAGCGCAGGTGCACGCGCCGCCGAGGGCGAGGGCCTCGTGATTTCCGTGGAATCGTGCTGGGATTGCTTGCCGGTGGACTAACTCTATGTCTGGCGACTCCTATGCTTCATTCCTTTGTTGCTCCGTATGAGGGGGCGGCCTATACCTCGGCGACACAGCTTGGTAATCACTTTGTTGCTCTGCGAAGCTTCATGGCAAGCAAAGAAATTCTAGAGCCAAATCAGAACAGCCTGCTGGGCGAGATCGCACTCGATAACAAAAAACTCCAAATCCTAAAGCGAATCGTCGTGGTTACCTACGATGACCCTGCACGTCGCCTAGCGCATGAAAAATCCGAAGCCCAAGTACAGATCGCGCTCCTTGGGCAGCTTAGCCCGACACGTCCCGCTGCGATTGCTCTGGCGCTGCCCCCGGAAAATGATGCCGGGCAGCCAGATTATCTTAGCAATACCACTCCACTCGTCACGGAGGCATCCATTGCCAAGAATACTCTTGACTTCCCCCGCCTCCAGGCCGCAATAAAGACAGCAGGCTGTGTCGCCCTCACCCTTCCCACGGGGCACGACCGAACGTTGGCTGCGGAGGCCATTCTTAAAAGCGCCTCTCAGGTTGGCTCGTCCCGTGTGGAGGTGCTTGGTGCTGCCGAGGCCCCCGCCTTCCGCCTCCTGAGCAGCCCCCCTCCCTTGGCGATGCTCCTGGCTAAACCGCGACGGCTCCCGAAGCAGGACCGTGAGCTTACGTTGATTGACTATCGAATAGACCTCCAGCAGATACGTGCTCCTCTCGCTGTCTCCCAGATTCTTCAAGGACAGAAACTCTACGACTCAGTTACTAAAAGCTGGCAGACTCCCCAGAAATTTTTCGCCGACAAGCTGATCTTTATTGAGGCCCTGACACCGCGCTACCACGCAACACCCGCCGGGCTGCGCGGAGAGATGGAGATCCAGGCGCAAGCAACCGCGACCCTGATGCAGGAGAGCTTCTTTGGGACACTTCCCTTTGAGATTATGGCCCTCCTCATTCTAGGTTTGGCAGCGCTGGTGGGGCACCTGTGTGTGGGCAGGGCTCCGCTAGAGTCACTGTGGCGAATAGCACTGCCGATTCTCGGTGTTGGAGGTGCCTGCTTCGGACTGACTGCCTTTGGGAGCCTGCGTGCCGACCCGGTTCTGCCCGTGTTTGCCGGGCTCCTTGCGTTTTTGATTGTCACCCAGTTCACGTTCGCGGTGGAGCGGGACGATCGTGCGCGTAACCGGAGTGTCCTGCGCCGATTTCTCCCTCCCCAGATCATTGAGCAGATGGTGGACGATCCAGAGACGAAGCTGGGGCTGGGGGGGAAACGGCGTGCAGTCGTGGTGATTTTTGTGGATGTTCGGGGCTTCTCTCACTTTGCAGAAAAGCGAACTCCTGAGGAAGTGGTGGCGACGATGAATCGGTATCTGGCCGCCATGACCGATGCGCTCAACGCACACGAGGGGATTCTGGATAAGTACACTGGAGATGGCCTCATGGCGCTCTTCCCGGTGGATAATGAGGCAAAAGATGTCCTCCGGGCCGTCCAAGCGACGCAGGCGATGGCTCAGGCAGCGCACCAAGTCGCCCAGACCATGCGGGCCGAGGGCGGAGATGAGCTGGCGGTGGGAATGGGGCTACACTACGGAGAAGCGGTTGTCGGGCTAGTCGGCCATCCGACGCGTCAAGTGAACTACACCGCACTGGGCCATACTGTCGTGGTTGCAGCGCGGCTCCAGAGCCTTGCAGAGGGCGGGGAGATTATCCTCAGCGAAGCTGTCTATAAAGCGCTTCCACCGGGCAGCATCACGAGTGAGGCCGGTGAGTCGGTAACCGTCAAAGGAGTTACAGAGCCGGTGCCAATCTATCGCCTCAAGATCGCACCTTAGGCTTATAGGTTTAGAAACAACGCTTAGTCAGTTTCTTTTGCTGTGTTTTTCAACTCCGCCTTTTCGGGAACCTGTACACCAGGTGGAGGAGGAACTACCTTACCATTTCCATCGACAAAGAGACCGTTTCGGAAGTTATACTTAGGGCCAGTGTAGTAGCCAACCTCAGGCTTTTCCGCTTCTCTGGGCAGGTTAATAATGAGAGCAATCAAGCCCATAATTCCAAGAATCAAAAAAAGAACCTTCAGGTCCACTGTCTTTTTCGTTCGCGCTTCTTTTACTTCCGACATCATTTCCTCTCCAAACAAAGCGACCCGCCTGGTTTTCACAGGCGGGTCCAATCTGGATGTTACACGAGCCTACTGAGGAGCACCCTTACCCGTTTTGGCCGCGGGAGCGGCGGCTCCCGCAGCTCCACCGGGCCCACCGGAAAGTTTGTTCTTACCTTCCATAGGGCCGGTATAGTATCCTGGATCAGTGGGCGGCTCGGACTTGGAGCATCCCGTGACGAGAAGAATACCAAGCAACGCCAGCGACATTAGGGCAAGTGTTCCTCGTTTAGTGAAGTGCGTCATGTTTCTATGATCCTATTTCCAGTACGTCAGGTACTTCTCAAACCACACACCTGCATCTTGGGCGAGGTAGCGCTCAACATTCCCCTTGAGGAACTTGGAGTGCCCATCAAGGAAGGTATAGTTCGCACCCTCCTGGTGGCGGTCAATCGTCTCACAGCCAAACGTGATTCCGTAGCCACCTGCAGGAATGCGGCCCGTAAAGCCATCCCCAATATTCATCGTCTCCGCTGGGCGCACGATCGCAGCCAGGTTTAGACCAGTGAAACCCGAAGGAGCAGTCCCCGAAGGGCCAGCACCCGGAAACCCGATACAGGGGGCCGCTTGACTCGCGCCACAAGCACCCTGATTGGAATAAGCAAAGGCAATCCCATAGTCCGCAAAGTTGAATACGGAAGGCATCCAGCCTGTCGAGCCGCTCCCAACGGCACCCGTGCCATCACAATCAGCCTTATCCATACCGATAGCATGCTTCGCAGCACTCCAGGACGGACACATGAGCATCCCCTTGGCACGAGCACCGTCGTTAAAAGCACCGCCAAGATCAGCGGCGACACGGCTCACGTTGCGGGTGCTCTTGATGTAGGGGTTAAGGAGATTACACCAGACGCGATCCACGAAGGCGGCCTGCTGATTTGGGAAACCAGTGGGGTAGTTGCGCTGGTACCAGGGGACGATTTCCTCATCGTAGTCCTGGGAGTACATCATCTGCGCGGTACCGATCTGCTTGCCATTAGAAAGACAAGAGATGCTGCGGGCTTTCTCACGAGCTTGGGCAAAAACAGGAAAGAGAATAGCGGCGAGAATCGCGATGATCGCGATCACGACAAGTAGTTCAATGAGCGTAAACGCTCCCTGAGTTCGTTTTTGAGACATAATTTCCGACCTCTTTTGGGTTAGATTATTTTGATTCGACAAGCCGTATGAACCATCTTCGTGTCCGTCGGCAAGTCTTTAACAGAGTTGGGTAACTTCGCCCAAACTCCAACTTCTATGTTCTCACATCCTATGGTCTTTGTCAAGAACGAAGAAAATGCTCCAGGATGCCCTGATAGAAGTCAGCGAGGCGATTTCCGTCCTCTCCCTCAGCAAGCCGTCGGTGGAGTTTCTCAAAGGGACGAACCTCGATTCCCTCTTGCTCGCGAACAACTACCAGGCTTGACTCCGCCCAGTTATCGGTGAGCTGCCACAGCCCCCCTAGGGTACGGACAAGAACCTCCCCCAGATAGCAGCCCGCGTAGAAGATCACGAGAGAGCGCTGGGTTTCGCTGGAGAGATCGTAGAGAGGATCGGAGCTCGCTAAAAGCGTATCCAGAGCCACTAAAGACTCCGCCGAGTAGTCAAGGCAGTAGCCGCCTGTCGCCGCCTGCCGCACGAGAGTCTCGGCATAGAGGCCCACGTTTTCGGCAGTAAGGGTCATTCCCCGAGATACGCCTTCTTGACCTCGGGGTTTGTGCGTAGCTCCGCGGCGGGCCCTTCGAGCGTGATTCGGCCCGTCTCTAAGACGTAGCCCCGGTGCGCCACGGCAAGCGCCTTGTTTGCGTTCTGCTCCACCAGCAAAACAGCCACTTTATGTTCCTGGTTAATGGTCTGTATGATGCGAAAAATATCCTGGACAATCACCGGGGCGAGGCCCAGCGAGGGCTCATCCATCATTAGGAGCTTTGGCTTGCTCATGAGTGCACGGCCAATCGCTAGCATCTGCTGTTCGCCCCCCGAGAGAGTTCCTGCGTTCTGGCTCAGGCGCTCACGGAGCCTGGGGAAGAGATTCAGCGCATACTCGTAGTCGGAGGCGATTCCCGCCTTGTCCTTGCGCAGATACGCACCTAGCTCTAAGTTTTCCTTGACGCTCATATTGGCGAAGATGCGCCGCCCCTCCGGGCAGTGGACCAGACCTCGTGAGACAATCGCGGCAATGGGAGTCTTGGTGATATTCTCCCCCAGAAAGGTTACGGAGCCACTTCGGGGCCGCACCATCCCGGAGGCAGTGCGCAGTAGCGTGCTCTTGCCCGCGCCGTTCGCACCGATCAGGGTGACGATCTCCCCCTCCTCGACCGTGACACTCACGCCGCGCAGGGCATGGATCGCACCGTAGTAGACATCGAGCGACTCCAGCCTAAGCATCTGTCTTGCCCCCCACATCCCCCACTCCGTCGCCGTCTTCATCACCGAGGTAGGCATGGATCACCTTGGGGTTACTCTGGATTTCTTCGGGAGTGCCGAAGGCAATGGGCTCACCGTAGACCAGAACCGTGATCTTCTCACAGACGCCCATCACGACATTCATGTCGTGCTCAATGAGTAAAATGGTCACGGAGAACTCATCGCGCAGTCGGCGGATGAGGTGCATCAGGTCCTCAGACTCCTGCGGATTCATCCCCGCTGCGGGCTCATCAAGCAGTAAGAGCCGGGGCTTGGTCGCGAGTGCTCGCGCTATCTCCAGCCGCCGCTGATCCCCGTAGGGTAGGTTTCGGGCCTGCTCATCCCGCAGATCATAGAGCCCCAGCAGCTCCAGAAGATGCCCCGCATCCTCCGTGACTGTTTTTTCGATCCGCGCACAGCCAGCGGTCTGAAGCACTGTCGCGGCCAGACCGGTCTTCGCACGCACCGAGGCGGCAGTGCGGACATTGTCCATTACCGTGAGGTCACTGAAGAGGCGGATGTTCTGAAACGTTCGGCCAATCCCACGCTGCGCGATCTCGTAGGGTTTCTTGCCCGAGATGGAGACCCCCTCAAAGAGAATATCTCCCTCGGTGGGAGCATAGACTCCGGTGAGAAGATTGAAGAGTGTCGTCTTCCCTGCGCCATTAGGCCCGATCAGCCCGGCGAGATCCCCTTGCTCAACCGCAAGATTCACCTCATTGACGGCTGTTAGACCCCCAAAGCGCTTGATAACATTTTTGCATTCCAGAAGTGGCATACGAGGCAAGAGTATACCACAAAAGCCATCATTCCTGGGGAATGTCGTCGTCAAAAAGGCCGTCGGTATCCAGAATATGGGCAGCAACTTCCGTGGGAAACTCCTGCCGCACCCAATCCGCAGCCGCGATCACATCGGCATCCTGAGGGCCGCGCCAGAAAACCATCTTCCGGTAGCCTCGGCGTAAATTTGCAATCTGATGGGTCTGCTGCTCCCGTAGAATATCCAGCTCATCTTCAAGCCGTGCGACAGCAAGATCCTGAGCATAGAGCCCCTCTAGTCCCTCAGTCAGCTCTAAGATCAACCGGCGTGCCGCTTCTTTTTTTTCCTCGGACTCGCCGGACTCGCGCGCGTGCCGCTCTAGCCAGCCCGTCAGGTAGGCAATCAGCGACTCCCCATCGCGGCGCGGATCGCCTCCCATCTGGGTAATGAATGCTTTGAAGGCATGTCGGTTCTCGAAAACGTCCTCCGGAATATCCATCGCGTGCTCCCGCTCTACCGACACCGCAGACGTGCCTCCAGTTGCATAGGATTTTTATTCCTCGCGGGTGTTTTTTACGGGCGCGTTGGTTTGTGGCGCGAGCAGCGCCTTCTCCACGGCCTGTCGCACGGTTTCGACTCCCGATAAGTCCAGCCCGATTCCCTGTGTCTCCCTTCCTATGTTTTTCTGGGGCAGGATCGCGCCCCCAAAGCCTAGCCCCGCAGCCTCTCTCAGGCGTTTCTCAATCTGTGTGCAGCTTCGCACCTCTCCGGCCAGACCGATCTCACCCAGAAAGACATGATTGCCCCCCACCGGGCGGTCCAGAAAGCTTCCGGCCACGGCCAGCGCAATCGCCAGATCCGCCGACGGTTCCTCCACGCGCACGCCGCCCGCCACGGAGACAAAGACATCCATGTTCGCCAAGCTCAGCCCCAAGCGCTTCTCCAGCACCGCGAGCACCAACGCCACCCGATCACGGTGGACGCCATTGGTCACTCTTCGAGGACTGGTCAGATAGCTCTGTGCCACCAGTGCCTGCACCTCTACCAACAAGGCCCGCGAGCCCTCCATAGTGGCCGTCACGGTGGAGCCGGGGCTGCCGATGGGCCGCTCCGCCAGAAACGCCGCCGAGGGATTCTCCACCCCAACAAGGCCCTCACTGCGCATCTCGAAGATCCCCAGCTCATCGGTGGAGCCAAAACGATTCTTTACCGCACGCAATATCCGATACGTGAGGTGCGCATCGCCCTCAAAGTAGAGCACCGTGTCCACCATGTGCTCTAAGACACGCGGCCCGGCAATCGCGCCCTCTTTGGTGACGTGGCCCACCAGAAAGATCGGAATCCGCTTACCTTTTGCCAGCGCTGCCAGCGCACTGGTCGCGGCCCGCACCTGTGAGACGGTTCCTGGCGCACTGTCCACATCAGGGGAGATCATGGTCTGGATGGAGTCAATCACCAGGTACTTGGGCCTCAGCTGCTCCACAAAGCTGGCAATCACCCCGATATCGGTCTCGGAGGCCAGCAGTAAGTCCTTGTGAAGCGCCGAGAGGCGCACTGCGCGCAGCTTGATCTGCTCCACCGACTCCTCGCCGGAAATATACAGCGTCGTCCCGTACTGCGCCGCCAGATTGCCGCACAGCATAGACATCAGGGTCGACTTTCCAATCCCAGGTTCCCCACCAATCAGCGTTAGAGAACCAGGGACGATTCCACCGCCCAGCACGCGATCAAACTCAGGAATGAACGTGGACTGGCGCTCCCGCTCACTGATCTCGATCTCCGTGATGGCCCGGGGGCGAGACTGCGCCGCGCCCATGTGGGAGAACGAGGAGCCCCCCGCCCGAATCTGCGCCGTGAGGGTCTTGGCCTCACGAACCGCCTCTTCGACAAGGCTGTTCCACTCGCTACAGCTCGGACAGCGCCCGGCCCACTTGGGCTCAACATGGCCACACTGCTGACAGACAAATCGAGTCGTTGCTTTAGCCAAAAACCTACTCCGCCAGAAGTTCTGACCATGTCTCGACATCCAAGGCGCGCTCCACAAGAGCCTCAAGCTGCTCATGGGAAAGCTGTTCCAGAACCTGTCGCACTTCAGAAGTAGGTTCCCCAAAACGCTTGCATCCCAACCGAAGCAGTGAGTTTCTAGCTCCTTGTCCTAAGCCCTGCTCTAAGCCCTTGTCCAAGCCCTCTTGGATCAGCCCCTGATACGTTGAAGATAGTTCCAGTACATTTCTGCTCATAAGTTTCTCCACAAGATATTTGGGGTGTTTCAGCCCCATCAAGACATAGGTTGCCGTTCGCAAGAGTTCCGCCTCGCTTGGTTTACGCTCACGATCCAGACGCTCATTAACTGCATCCACGACCATCGGTAGCTCGGTACGGGACACCTTCGCCACGGTGGCAAGAGGCAGGAGCCCTATTCCTCCTTCCAGAAAGACTTCCGGTGGGAGCTGCCAGACTCTCACGACATCGTGTAGAGCACATTGTACTCCCACGTCCGCTCCGCAAGCTCCGGGTCGGGGCCAGCCTGAAACTCCATGTGCAGGGCGTAAGGCGGAACGGTGTTCACCCGCAGTATTCTATCGCCTGCCGCCGTGACTGTGGAGAGATCCGCATCCACAAGTTCTGTGGGGCCGACGGGTCGCTGGAGAAAACGGAGCCAGTCTTCGGGGAAAAGCTCGATCAGAAACTTTGTGGAGGCATCAAATGGCTTGGGCACGCTCTGATTATACGGGAAAAGCCTCTTGCATAGACAGAGGGCAGACAGCACTGGTGGACAGCGAGCGTTTTCTCGAACTCCAGACGCATTGCTTTCTCGGTGAGCGTGGGAAAGTGCGGATACAGATAGCTGTGGGTCGCGATCTGAAAAAGAGGATCTTGGGCTAGACTCTTCGCCACATCCGCGTGCCATTCCATCCAGCGCCCCCCGAGAAACAGCGTCGCGGGGATTGGTTCGCCTACTCGGGCTCGGCGCTGCCTTCCAGCACGAGCCC
>JANNDD010000689.1:0-1358 GCA_031387365.1 Armatimonas sp.
ATCACGATGGGCAAGAGCACCCTGCCGCTGCACTATGCTTGGAAAGTCGAGGGGCTGGCGACGAGCAAAGAAGTGCTCCCTGGTAAGCTCCGCCTCACACGCGCCCAGAACAGCGGCACGCTCACGGTAAGCGTCGCGGTGGACAACGGCGGTGCACCCGTCACGCAGTCGGTGAAGCTGGCGGTGACGGAGCCAAAGGCCGATCCTTGGGTTGAGCGCAAGCCCGCCGTGGATGAGCAGCCGACAGACAACCAGTTCTACGCCCGTAATGTGACGAAAAACGAGGGCACACTCCACTACAACGGCACACTCCCGCAAGCTGCTGACTCGGTCTTTCTGCGTCTCTATGCCGATGGAGCGCTGGTAAAAGCCACCTCGCAGAAGCTCGGTGCGGGTCGGGCGTACGCGCTCTCGGTGCCGCTCAAGCCGGGTCTGATACGCTATGAGGTTGCCTTTGGAAGCATTGTTGGGGGTCAGGAGACGGTTCTACGCACCGTTAAAAATCTGGTCTGCGGCGATGCATTTATCCTCCAAGGCCAGTCCAATACGGTCGCGACGGACTTTGGGAAAGAGACTCCCGCCTACCAGAGCGAGTGGATTCGCACGTTTGGCACGCGCTGGGAGAGCGCCCGCTACCGCAACCAAGACGGCCAGACGGGCGAGATAGGCTACTGGGCGATGGAGCTGGCAAAGCGCCTGCTGGAAAGCGAGAAAGTACCGGTCTGCATCCTCAATGGCGCGGTCGGCGGGACGCGCATTGACCAGCACCAGCGCAACCCTAAAAATCCCACCGACCCGGAGACGATTTACGGGCGCTTGCTGGCGCGTGTCCAGAAAGCGGGGCTTACCCACGGAATCCGCGCAATCCTCTGGCACCAGGGCGAGAACGACCAGGGCGCCGATGGCCCCACGGGCGGCTTTGGCTGGGAGACCTACCTGGAGTACTTTATTGAGCTCACCGCAGCCTGGAAGCACGACTTTCCCAATGTCCAGCGCTACTATGTCTTCCAGATCTGGCCCAAGTCCTGCGCGATGGGCATAGACGGCTCCGACAACCAGCTCCGCGATGTCCAGCGCCAGCTTCCCGCGCTGTTCTCGAAGATGAGCATCATGTCCACGCTCGGGATTGACCCGCCGGGTGGTTGCCACTTCCCCGCGGCAGGCTACGCCGAGTTCGCACGCCTGATCTTCCCAGTGATCCAGCGCGACAGCTACGGCAAGCGCTTCGACTCGCCCATCACACCCCCAAGCCTGAAGCGCGTCGCCTTCGCCAGTGCCCAGAAAGACACACTCGTGCTGGAGTTCGACCAGCCCGTGGTCTGGGAGAGCACCTTGGCTAGCGAGTTCCTGCTCGACGG
>JANNDD010000707.1:0-6386 GCA_031387365.1 Armatimonas sp.
AGCCGGGTCTTCTTGACACGCTTGACATAGTCGGTTGCCGTGATCATGTCCTGCTGGCTTAGGCCATCGGTGATGCAGACGATCAGCTCGCAGCCCGCGTCCGCACCCTCGATGATCGAGTCGGCGGCGAACTTGGGGGGGACGACGACAAAATGCGCGTTCGCTCCCGTCTTCTCAACGGCCTCAGCGACCGTGTTGAATACTGGGACGTTGTACTTGCCATCATCGCTGGTCCAGGTCTGACCGCCCTTGCCTGGCGTTACCCCCGCGACTACCTGTGTGCCGTACGCGAGCATCTGCCCGCTGTGAAAGGTGCCTTCTCGACCGGTAATGCCAGAGACGACAACCTTGGTTGTTTCATCAATCAGAATTGCCATAGTTTTTTTGTTTAATCACGAACCCATCTGAACCCACCCGGCTCTCTGCTCATTCTTCGCTACGAGCCACCCTCCCTCAGGGCAGGGAGGTTTAGGGAGGGTTTTTCAGCCCCTCCTGCCTCCCCCTTTCCCTCTCCCCCTTACTTCGTAGAGGGAAGGGGGCCGGGGGGATGGGTTCAAGACTTAGACGGAAAAGGTCAAGGTGGGTTAGGGGGTGTTCTGTCTTATTTCTGTCGCTTCAGGTAGTAGGTTGCGACTTCCTCAACGTACTCGTCACCCTCTTCATTTTCGCTGTTCTCTTCTGCGTAGGTTACTTCGCTGATCTGCACCGAGATCAGCTCCCAGTTATCCGCGCCTAGCTCGTTGAGCATTGTCTCATCGTCCGTATCTTCTGCGGAGGTGATAATTTTATATTCCCAGGCCATGGTAGTTCTTATTCCTTAAATCCCCCCCGTTGGACGGGGGATAGGGGGCGGGCTGTTAGAGCAGCGCGACAACTTTCTGTGCGGCTTCTTGCATGGTGGCCGCAGGGACTAGGTTCGCATCCTTCAGGAGAGCGAGGCCCTCTTCGGAGTTGGTTCCTGCAAGGCGGACGACCAGCGGGACTTTGATGTCCATTGTGCTCGTGGCCTCGATTATGCCTTTCGCCACTTCGTCGCCACGGGTGATTCCGCCAAAGATATTGATCAGAATCGCCTTCACGTCTTTATCGAGTAGGATCAGCTCCAGAGAGCTACGTACCAGCTCGGCTTTTGCGCCGCCCCCGATGTCCAAAAAGTTAGCGGGCTGACCACCCGCACGCTTGACTTCGTCCATCGTGCCCATCACAAGCCCCGCACCGTTGCAGATAATGCCGACGTTGCCGCCTAGATGGACATAGTTATTGATCCCACGCCGCCGGGCTTCTTTCTCAAAGTGATTCAGCTCGTCGGAGTCCTCGCCATGCGCGGCAAGCTCGGGATGACGGTAGAGCGTGTTGTCGTCAATGTCTATCTTCGCATCGCCCGCGATAAAGTTACCATCGGCGAGTACGACCAGCGGGTTGATCTCGGCCAGAGTGGCGTCGGACTTCAAACACGCTTGGTAGAGATTCTTGATAAACGGGGCGAGCTTGGAGAGCTCGGAGTCCGGAATGCCGCCTTTACGGGCCAGCTCGCGGATGTGAAAATCTTTAACGCCTATCGCGGGGTCCACAGGGTGGCGGCCAATGGCATCGGGGTGGGAGTGAGCCACTTCCTCGATATCCATCCCGCCCTGGGAGCTGAGGATCAGCACATTGCGCTGGGAGTCCCGATCCACGACCACACCGAGATAGTACTCTTTGGCAATAGGGAGTAGCTCCTCCACTAAAAGCGTCGTAATCGCCAGCTCTTCCTTGGCCTGCTCAAAATAGAGCTTTTTTCCCAGGATCGAACCCGCGAACTCCGCACACGCCTCGGCGGTTTTGGCCACCTTTACTGCGCCTGCCTTGCCCCGTCCGCCCGCGAGCACCTGAGCTTTAACCACTGCACCGCCGCCCAGTGACTCGGCGGCAGCTCTAACCTCGTCTTGGGTCGTACAGACGATTCCCTTGGGCGTAGGCACTCCAAATTGAGCCAGGAGCGCTTTAGCCTGATATTCCTGCATCTTCATAGCGGAGGTATTGTACCCGATGTTAGAGCAAGCGCAGTGGAGTGAAGGCGATCCGGTCACAGGCGACGCAGTAGCAGCGCACTCCCGAAATCTCTTCGCCCTGGCAGACCAGGGCTTCGTCCTCGGGGAACGAGCGCAGGTGCACATGCCCATAGACACAAAACTGCACGTCGGCGGCACTGAGAATGTCTAGAAAAGGCTGAGGGGGGTAGTGGAGCATCGCGATTTTTACCGGCGCATCTGCGATGGCGGCGAGGTTTTTCTCTAGCCGCTTGCGCTCACGCTGAAGAATGCGCTCGTCACTGAGGTCCCAGCCACGGGTTCCAGCGATGCCAATGTCGCCAAAGCGCTGGGGCGGATCCAGCAGTCCTGGGAACTTTAGGCGCTTGTCGGACTCCCACCAGTAATCATGGTTGCCCTTGATGCAGATTTTTATGCCGGGAAGCTTGGTAAGAAACTCCAGATCGGGCGTCGCCTGGCGCGGCTTTGTGGCCCACGAGAGATCGCCGGGGATGAGGAGAATGTCATCGTCGCCAAGGGTCTGCCAGGCGCGTTTAAGGATTTTCTCAGGGTGATGCCACCACTCACTGCCGAAGCGGTGCATGGTCTTATTCACCCCGAAGCCTAAGTGAGTGTCTGCGAGGGCAAAGACTCTGGGATGGGCGTTATTCGACAATCGAATCGTGAACCCGGACACTGCTCCAGAGGTGCTTATTTGCGGCGATAAACGCAAGATGCACCGGGTGATCCTGGTACACATCGTGCCCGGCGGTGTCCTCAAAAGCCGTCAGGAGCGCCACGGCGTAGCCGTTATCTACAACCTCGCGCGGCGTCCCTGCCGTGTGCCCCACTTTGAAAAACGTCAGGCCCGGAATCGCCGCGAGGGTGCGACAGCCTTCCGCCAGCGCTTGGGCATCGCTGGGCTGAGCAGATTCGCGGGGATAAAAATAAACCGCATGAAAGAACATGAGGCTATTCTACTCGATTCCCGCCGTCTTAAGTGCGTCTTCTAACCGGTGATCGCCCTCGCCTTGGTTACCCACGAGAGTTGCCACTATCTTGCCGTCTTTTCCAATCACGATCGTGACGGGGATCATGGTGATACCGAACTTATTGCGAGCCACACTCTTGAACATATCGCGGCCAGCGGGGTCTAGGACAAGAGGGAACGTGAACTTGTTCGTCTTGCGCCAAGCGTTGTATTTCTCTGTCTCATCAAAGACATTGGCGGCCAAGATCGTTACATCCTCACGGCTCTTAAGTCCCTGCCAGACTTTCTCTAGGTGTGGAAACGATGCGATGCATGGGCCACACCATGTTGCCCAGAAGTCCAGAACAACGACTTTCTTTCCCTTGAAGTCTGCCAAGCGAATACTGGAGCCGTCGGGAGCTTGGAACGTGGCATCAGGAGCATCATCTCCCGCCTTGGGCAGACGTGGCGCAGGGGGGGGCTTTGGCGCTGGGACTTCGTTGGTGGGGATGATGGTAAGATTCGTGCCATCGGGCGAGATGCGGGCACGATAGATTTTGTCGTCAATCTCCATCGGCTTGGCAAGATCAAATGAGCGGCTGCTAAAATCAATTGCCCCCGTGCCCTTAAGATCAAGCGCTAGATAGACGGGAGCCGTCGGAGTGGAGTTAAATACACCGTCACTATTTGAATCCGCCACAAGTGCCTTAATAGTCTTGCCATTGAACGCGATCTCGCCGACCATCGCTCCGTTGCGTTGTGTGAATATTTTATCGGCGCTCCCGTAGAAGTTGAGGGAGTAGGGACGGCTTGCTACCTCGCCTGTGGCTGGGCCATACGATGCACGTACCGAGCGCTGGACGGTCTTACCATCCCAGGTAGCCGGGGCATCATCGGTGAGATCGCCGTTGTTGTTGTCGTCCACAAAGAGCTGGCTGCCCGCTAGAATCACATTGACTACGGAGCGAGGACCATCACCAACCGTAATCGTTCCGTAGCGAGGAGCGGCGCTGTAGGTTGGCTCTTTGGTAATGCTCACAGGCTTTGTCTCACTCAGAGGCACGGGCACCGGAATGGACTTCAGACCCAGCTTTCCTTTGTAGGTCTCGGAGAAGGCAACGGGATCGAAGCGGAGCTGGGTGCGCATGGTGCCCGGAACCGTGAGAGCTGTTGCAGGGACAATCTTCGGGGCATTGGGATCGCGTGGAGGCGCTGGGGCATCCCCGCCCACCGTGCCAATATCCACGCCTGCCTGCTTCAGTGCAGCTTCTAGCCTATGATCGCCGGTACTATAGCCCACAATCGCGTCCACTACCTTACCGTCTTTTCCGATCACAAACGTGGTCGGGATTCCCGTGACACCAAAGACATTGCGTGAGAGCTTAGTCGCGTTATCGCGGCCCGCGGGGTCGTAGCCGTAGGGGAAGGTGTACTTGTCTTTGTTCTCCACTACCCACTTCTCGAACTTCTCACGCTCGTCCGAGGTGCAGAGCGCGAGCACCGTGGCATCATCGCGTGTCTTGAGCTTCTTCCAGACCTCTTCGAGATGGGGCATGGCTGCTTTACACGGACCGCACCACGTGGCCCAGAAGTCTAACACAACCACTTTTCCACGCATCGAGGCAAAAGTGACTTTTTTCTTTCCACCCGGTGCATCTACCAAAAAGTCGGGGACGGAGTCTCCTGCCTTGAGCAAGGCTGGAGCGGGAGGGAGATTAGCAGGCGTAGCCGCTGCCGGCTGGATTTTGAGAGATAGCGCAGGGCGTGTCTCTTGAGTCAGCGCGAGGAGCGCCAAGGGAATCAGGGTTATCATAGATTTAGCGTACCATGTTTTCGTGTTTTAGTGCCTAAAGTGTCGCAAGGGCGGCGCAGCCTGTATCTGCAAGTGGGAAGGTGGTGTTAGGGCGATTGGGGCGCCATAACACGGCAGGTGCGACTGTATTGCGTGGACGTGACCACTTGGCGTGACCATCCGCGAACGTATAGTTGGCCCCTTGGCTATGCCGCTTGAAGTGCTGGTAGTTGGTGTTGGCACTAAACGTGGGGAACTCCACCCGGCAGGCACTTGCAACATCGAAGAAGTTGGAGAAGTTGGTCGCATAGGCCTGTCGTAGGGCATCGCCCATGAGGATCAGCTCGGCAGGGAACTCCGCTTGTGCTAGTGCAAATGTCCCCGGATCAGCGATCAGAGGGACAAAGGCGAGGCTTCGCGAAACTTGCGGGTTCATGCCATAGGTGCGGGTTGCTGCCGTTGTGGCTGTCGAGTTCGTATTGGGGACATCCGGGCAGTTCCAGACCTGGCGGTTCTTCGTGTAGGGATCCAGGAGCGCGGGATAGGTACTCAGGGGAACGCCGCCAATTCCGCCAATCGTGAGAGGAACCAGGGTCTCATCGTAGTCTTGAGAGTACATCATGGTGCTGAGAGCGATCTGCTTACAGTTAGAGAGGCAGGCGGTCTGGCGTGCTTTGGCACGGGCTTGGGCAAAAACGGGAAAGAGAATGGCGGCAAGAATCGCAATGATCGCGATAACGACGAGGAGCTCGATGAGGGTAAAAAAACGACGCATGAAAACGTCTCCTTACGAAGAGAAGTGCCCCAATAGGGGTGGATTGTGGGCAGGATAACACAACCTTAAAAAAAGTGCAAAATGAAGGGTTGGCTTTTTTAGTTTTGGTATAGTGTGCCTATGAAACGTGTGATTTCCCTGTCATTGGGTTCATCTAAGCGCGATAAGACGGTCACGGCGGAGTTCTTCGGCGAGACCTTTGAGATTAGCCGCCAGGGCGTGGATGGCGACGAGAAAAAGTTCGTCGAGCGCCTCGCGGAGCTGGATGGCACGGTGGACGCAATAGGCTTTGGGGGAATGGATCGGTATCTCTGGAGCGAGGGCAAGCGCTACGAGTTTGCAGTCTCCAAGAAATTACTAGCCGGGGCAAAAAAGACCCCGGTACTTGATGGCTCGGGCCTGAAAAACACACTGGAGCGCGCTGCCGTGCAGTGGCTTCAGAGCAATGGCGTCGTGGATTTCAAAAATAAGAAAACGCTGATTGTCTCCGCCGTGGACCGCTTCGGAATGAGCGAGGCGCTGATTGCCTGCGGTGGCCCGATGTGCTTTGGTGATCTGATGTTCGGCCTTGATCTGCCCATCGGCATTACTAACCCGAAGCTGTTTAAGATCGTCGCACGCACACTCTTACCAATCGTGGTGCACCTGCCGCTCTCTGTACTCTACCCCACGGGGGAAAAGCAAAACCATATTATTCCTAAGTGGGGCAAGTGGTACGCCTGGGCGGATGTGATTGCAGGCGACTTTCTCTATATCCGCCGCCACATGCCCGAGGATCTGAAGGGCAAGATTGTGCTCACAAACACCACCACGGAGGAGAACCAGAAGGAACTCAAAGAG
>JANNDD010000803.1:0-12765 GCA_031387365.1 Armatimonas sp.
CTCACGAGCGCTACACGGAGCGCCTCGGCGTCACGGGCGGTATCCGAGAGGGAGCGGGCGCTGTCGCGGCACATAAAAGCCATGCCTTTCCAGTCGGCGCGAACGGGCAGATCGAGCCAGGTGGGGAGCAGGCCCTTGGCATTAGGTTCCGTCTGGGGCGATCCGGCGACGAGCGAGCGGGGCAAGGTAATGCGCTGCTTGACTCCCGTGAACTCCAGGCGGTCGGGAAAGACGAGAAGCCAGCCCCAGTCGGGCGTGAACGGGCCACGTCGCCCTTGAGCACGAAGCTCGACAAAGTGACGCGCCAGGGATGCCTCATCGGTGCAGAGCGCCTCAGCGTGGGGCAAAAGAGCGGTTCGCGCGCGCGCCGAGCCGAGAATGCCTAGCTTGTCGTGGAGCAAGTACATCATGCTCCAGCTTCCCACGGTCGCCAGCGCCAGCGGCAACAGTGGCCCAAAGCTTTCGCGGCCCAGTGCAATGGTCACTCCCTCTAGGACCGTCCGGAACGCGAAGGCGAAATAGATCAACGCGAGAATTCCCACGATCAGTGCAATCAGATGCAGAACGTGGACCGTCGCTTGAAGCCTGCCCAGACGTCGCCTGACGACGGGAGGTTGGGGAGCCACAGACACAATAAGGCCATTGGAATGAGACATGTGGTTTCATTATAGCTTGATTGTCGCAGGGTACAATGACCGCGTGAAAAATGAGGCTATTCTGGTTGGCATAATCATGGGCAGTGCCAGCGACTGGGAAACAATGCGCCCTGCCCACGAGACACTCGATCAGTTCGGAGTGCTCCATGAGTGTAAAATTGTCAGCGCACACCGCACGCCGGAGCTCCTAAAAGAGTATGCGGAGGGTGCGGAGGGCCGTGGGCTGGAGGTGCTGATTGCAGGCGCGGGCGGCGCGGCCCACCTGCCCGGCATGGCGGCGGCGTTCTCCGTTCTCCCGGTTCTGGGGGTTCCTGTCGAGAGCCACGCGCTAAAGGGCATGGACTCCCTTCTGTCCATCGTCCAGATGCCCGGTGGGATTCCCGTGGCCACCCTCGCGATCGGCAAGGCGGGGGCAATCAACGCCGCCTTGTTAGCCGTGGCGATTCTTGCCAATTCCAGGCCAGAGCTACGCGAGAAGCTCCACGCCTTCCGAAAAGCCCAGACCGAAAAAGTGCTGGCGATGGAGCTTCCGCTATGAGCGTTCTCAATCCGGGGGCAACCATCGGGGTGCTGGGGAGCGGCCAGCTAGGGCGGATGATGGCGCAAGCGGCGAGTCGGCTAGGCTATAAAGTAGCCTGTTTCTCTCCCGATGCCACCCCCACTCCGTGTGCACAGGTCGGCGCACGTGAGGTGACGGGCAGCTACGACGACTTAGACGCCGTGGCGGCGTTTGCGAAGTCGGTGGACGTGGTTACCTTCGAGTTTGAGAACGTAAGCTCGGCGGCGGCGGAGATGGCGGCAAAGTACGCCCCCGTGCGCCCGGGCGGCCATGTCCTACACACGACCCAGAACCGGCTGCGTGAGAAATGCTTTCTCCAAGGGATTGGGGTTCCCACCGCGGCGTTTCAGGCCGTCGAGAGCGCTTCTGATTGTGACAGCTTCCGCTACCCGGCGATTCTGAAAACCGCAGGCTTTGGCTACGATGGCAAAGGGCAGCGAAAAGTGGGGAGCGCTGTCGAGGCAAAGGCAGCCTTTGTAGAGCTAGGCGAGCAAGCGTGCATCCTAGAGGAGCTGGTAGCGTTTGCGTACGAGGCTAGCATTGTGGCGGTGCGCGGGGGTGACGGAAGCTTTGTCGCCTTCCCTCTGGTGCGAAACGACCATGTCAACCACATTCTGGACCTGACAACCGTGCCGCTCGCGGGAAGCGCTGAGGCGGAGACGCTGGCCCAAGGGATTTTAGAGGCACTAGACGTAGTGGGCGTGCTCTGTGTCGAGCTCTTTGTGACTCCAGCCGGGCAGCTTTTGGTCAATGAGCTCGCGCCGCGGCCACACAACTCCGGGCACTGGAGCATTGAGGGCGCGGCAACCAGCCAGTTCGAGCAGCAAGTGCGCGCGGTCTGCGGTCTGCCGCTGGGCTCGACGGCACTCCGTTCGCCTGGGATTGCGATGGCGAATCTGCTAGGCGATGTCTGGCCCGCTGACGAAACCTTGGCACCGAACTGGGCGGCGGCTCTGGCGATTCCGGGGCTACACCTGCACCTCTACGGTAAGGCACAAGCCCGCAAAGGGCGCAAGATGGGGCACCTGACGGCGCTTGCGGTAACGTCTGAGGAAGCGGTAGAGAGGGTTCTGCGTGCTCGTCAACTGCTCTAGCTGGCTTTTATAGCATTTTCTTGTTACTCCTTTTCGTTATTCGGCGATACAATGCGGAGGCAATTTTTTTAGAGAAAGTTCATTATGGCAGTAGAGGCACAGAGACAAACACGAGGGAGCGAGTCCGAATTAGGCCTGGAGTTTGGGCGGCGGATGCAGCCGACCCCACAAGAGGCGCGTATCGTCATTCAGGGGGGGCAGGCACTTCACGGGACGGTTACCGTGGGGGGGTCTAAAAACGCCACGCTGGCCCTGATGGCGGGAGTCGTTCTTGCTTCTACGGGAGTGACGGGGCTCAAGCGCGTTCCACGAATTAGCGATATCGCGAACATGGCGACGATCCTACGCGGGCTCGGAGTGGACGCAGTGTTCTCCGAGGATCAGAAAAATATACGCTTCGATGCCACTCGTCTCACGTCGTTTGAGCCTTCCGACCAGCTTGTGACGCGGATGCGTGGCTCTCTACAGCTACTAGGGCCAATTCTAGCACGCCAGGGACGGGTTCGGCTGGCTCCTCCGGGGGGCTGCAATATTGGGGCTCGTGCGTATGATCTTCACCTGAAAGGCTTGATGGCGCTCGGTGCCACGATTGATGAGAGTGGGGGATATATCTTCGCTGAAGCTCCTGCGGAGGGGCTGCGTGGGGCGCAGGTCTATCTGGATAAGCCGTCGGTGGGAGCGACCATGAATCTTCTTATGGCAGCCTCGCTGGCCAAGGGAACCACCATCATCGAAAACGCGGCACAGGAACCCGATGTCGAAGACCTGGCGCAGTTGATCATCGCGATGGGGGGCAATGTCGTGGGGCACGGCACGGGCATGATCACGGTGGAAGGGGTGGAGGCGCTTCACGGCGTAGACTTCACGGTCTCCCCTGACCGGATTGAAGGCGGAACCTTCGCAATGGCGGCGGCGATTACGGGGGGCGATCTCTTTTTGGAGGGCGCGAATCCCGCACAAATGCGTCCGATCTTGATGAAGCTTGCCGAGATGGGAGTCGTGATTGAGGAGGCGCCCAACGGAGTCCGTGTGATGCACCCTGGTCATAGCCTTAAGGCAACCGATGTCACAGCAATGCCCCATCCCGGCTTCCCTACCGATCTTCAGCAGCCGATTGCCACGCTCCTGAGCCTTGCGGAAGGAACAGCGATGGTAACGGACACGGTCTACGAAGGCCGGTTCCGCTATCTCAACGAGCTCATCAAAATGGGCGCGAAGGCCCGCTGGGAAGGGCGAACAGCCGTCATTACAGGCGTGGGAAGTCTGTCTGGAGCGGATGTTGAGGCATCGGATCTTCGGGCAGGGGCAGCAATGGTGCTGGCGGGGTTGGTTGCGCAGGGAACGACCCGGGTTTTCTCTGTCCATCACATCGACCGGGGATACGAGTGCTTTACGCAGAAACTAGCGTCTGTGGGAGCAAATATTTGGCGCGAAGATGAGTTCGGTAAGAGAGTGGAGGCGGTGTGAAGATTCGACTGGTTCAGGAGATAGGAATCGACTTGGGCACGGCCAATATTCTGGTCTATCAGCGCGGCAAAGGTATTGTCCTGCGGGAGCCCTCCGTAGTGGCCATTGATAAAACGACCCGAAAGGTCAAGGCGGTGGGAGAGGAGGCGCGCCTGATGCTGGGGCGAACTCCCGGAAACATTATCGCAATCCGCCCAATGCAAGATGGGGTAATTGCGGACTACTCTACCACCCGCGAGATGCTACGTGCCTTGATCAGTAAAGTCGTCGGGCGTCGGGGGCCTTTCAAGCCACGGGTACTGGTGTGCGTGCCCGCTGGAGTCACGAGTGTTGAGAAGCGTGCCGTCCTCCAGGCAACCGAGGAGGCTGGTGCAGGCGTGGCGGCCACCATTGAGGAGACCATGGCGGCTGCGATTGGGGCGGGGCTCCCGATAGCGCTGCCGGGCGGCAACATGGTAGTGGACATTGGCGGTGGCACCACCGATATCGCGGTCATCTCGCTCGGGGGAATCGTGGTGAGCAAGAGCCTACGTGTCGGCGGCAATAAAATTGATGAGGTCATCATTCGGCACATTAAAAACTCCTACAATCTGATGATCGGTGACCGGACAGCCGAGGACATCAAGATTCGGGTGGGGTCGGCATTCCCGCTGGAACAAGAGCTTCGGATGGAGGTCAAGGGCCGCGACTTAGTGGCAGGGCTCCCCAAGACCGTCGAGGTGACCAGTGATGAGATCCGCGAAGCGCTGGCCGAACCGATCTCCCAGATTGTGGATCGTGTCAAAGCTGTTCTGGAGCAAACCCCACCGGAGCTCTCCTCAGATATTATTGAGCGTGGAATCATGCTCACGGGCGGCGGGGCGCTCTTGCGGGGGCTGGATCGCCTGCTGGCTTTAGCGACCGGCATTCCTGTCCATGTGGCCGACGATCCCCTGTCCTGTGTCGCGATTGGCACCGGTCGCGCGCTGGAGGAGTTCGATGCCATCCGTAGCAGCCAAAATATCAGTGGGAGCTACGAGTAAAGGGGTTAGGGACGAGGGACGCAAGTATGCAAAAAGACGAACATAACCACAGTGAGGTTCGGCAGAGTAAGGCGGTGCCCGGGTACCAGCCTGCTCAGTCCGTGACGCGCTACGAGGCGGTAGTGATCTTGTTTGAGATGCTTACCCATGTCGAGGCCTCTGTAGCACAGCCACGTCGCAGCAAACACGAGGTACTTCCAGGTCGAAAGAGCAATCTGGCCCCGAACCCGAGTAAGGCAAAAAACTACGCGGACGTCCCAGGCAATCACTGGGCGAGCAAGAGCCTTATTGGGCTGAGCATGCGGGGAGTCTCGCTGGTCGAGGGAACCCGATTTAGTGGCGAACAAGCTGTCACCGGCAATGAGCTTGCGCGCTGGTCGGAGGGTTTTTCCGCCTGGATTGAGGGGCGGCCCACTACCGCAAAGTCCGTTGTTGAGCTGGTGCGAGCGGGCTACCTGCCGCAGACATCGCCCCTGCTGAAGAAAGCCGACAAGGCGATAACTGCCCAGGAGACGACGCAGCTTCTTGTGGGAATGATTGCCCGCTCCCTAGAGAAGGTGACGACCATGTCACCCGACTCACGCTTCGCGAAGTAATCAGCGGCCCAGGCGCTGAATCTGAGGTGTGGTTTCCTCAATGGTTGTCCGGACGCGCCACTCTGGCGAGAGGGTCTGGACGAGCTCCTCTTGCGCGGCCACGACGGATGCGGCGTCTTTCGCGACACGGTTCACGGAGTCGGCGAGCTCCTGTATACGCCCCGTCGCCACGCTCTGGGACGCCTGGGAATAGGAGGGGAGTGACGCGCGCAGTGCTCCGATCTGCCGGTAGACTTCCTCACGCAGAGTCCGAGTGCGTCGTGCCAGCTTGGACGCGTTCTGAAGTGCGCGTGCCCGCCTGACTGCCGCCTCCGCCTGACGGTGCAGTGACTCCGCGATGATCTGATCCGTCTCACGCTTGGAGCGGAAGAGAAGCCCCTCGGCATCAGCGACCAGCTCTCGGATTTCGTCTTCATCAATGGGTGCGGTTGCGGGGAGCGCGGCCACGGCATCACTGAGAGTTCGGATCGTGTCTCGCAGCTCGGATTCAGCCTCTACCTGCGAGACACTCAGCGCCTGCACTTCCATCAGAAGCTCAAAGTAGGCGTCTTCCAGCGTGTGTTTTTGGGGGACTTGGGGCAGGGGCTGGCCGAGGAGTGTCGAGAAAATCGTGTCCAGAACGGTCGGTATCGCGACTGTGGGGGTGCGCTGTGGCCGAAGTCGAGCCAGCTCCGCTCCCGTCACCGGAGTCTCGTAGAGCTGCTTTTTCCGCATCCGGGGTAAGAAAAGCACGATTGCACCACTGGAGAGCACACCGACAATCAGACCCATCACCGGGTTGTTGTTGATGACTCCGATACCGATGCTGGTGGCCGCCGCCACCCCACTTGTCTGAAGGGTCTGCCGCCGCTCCGCTTCGGGGTCTGTGGTTCCGCCACGCTGTCGAATGAGTGCCCCGCCCAGAGTCTTGCCCAGGTCTTCTGGCTTTAGGTTCACTACCTAACCCCCACTTTCTGAATCTGTGGTGTGTCCAGCTCGGCTCGTGCTGTCGCCAGTGCATCCGCTTCCCTGGCCACGCCCCGTGCCACACTTGCTACTTGCGCCAAACTACCTGCATCCGCTCCCAATGTACTCGTTGAGCCAAGTTCCAGCCGGAGCGCTTCTAGCTGTGCCTGAAGCTCTTGCCTCAGCAGGCTATTGCGCCGCAGGAGAGTCGCTGATTTTTCCATTGCCGCCGCACTGCGCTCCAGAGCATCCGCTCTGCGCACCAGCGATTCTGCCGCCACCCGGTCTGGCTCAGTGACACTTTGCTGATGCAAGCTTGCGGCTTCGGCTCGGAGGCTGACAGTGTCGCGCTGGGCGGTTTCTGCAGGCGCGGCTGGCAGACGATCTAACGCCATACCCAGCACCTGAATGGCTTCCTTAAGCTCAGTTTGTGCCGTCGCCGGAAGATTGTTTTGTAGGAGTGCTTCACGAATGAGCAGGAGATAGGAGCGCTCGAGGGGATCGTCCTCTGCTTGAAGAAGTGTCTCAAGCTCCTGGTCACTGAGGGGAGTCTTGCCCCAGCGGCGCAGAAGCCCCCCCGGAATCTGAGTCGCCAGTGTCAGCCCCGCAATCGAGGCCGCTCCCATGACGGCGGCTCCGATAGGCTGGTTTGCGACAAGTCCCATGATCACGCTCTGGATGCCCAGATTGAGGCCTAGGCCACCTCCCAGCCCAAACAAGATGCCATAGAGCTGCCCACTCACACCGCGTACTGCTTGCTGCGCTGCCTCGCCCTGTAGCCCCGTCTCTTTCGCCCAGAGCCGGATGAAAAAATTGGATTTTCCGGAGCTGAATAAAGCGTTACGCAGTCGCCGTGAGGGGCGCTGGCTGGCATTGGCTTGCGCGGCACGCATCTGGAAAAGTGCGATGGCGCGGCTGTCGCCCAGGTCGGCGGGAGTGAGTTCCATAGTCGGGTTTCTAGCGCCGCGTGAGCACAACTACTAGGACGAAGAGGGCTGCGATCCCACCAAGCACTAAGACAAGCGGGCTGTACCAGCTCACGAACTGGAAGATGAAGAGCGCCAGGGCAGCAAAGATCCCGAGAATAAGCCCAATACGAGCCGCGCTAGAGGGATTGCCTTGCTTGTTTGTCGAGCGGGCAATGAGGTAGACCAGGAAGGGGAGCATGAAAATGCAGATCAACAGCCCAACTCCCATCACGATCCACTTATCTACTAGGCTCTCGACAACAAAGACATAGCTGTCGGATTCATTGGAGGGATAGCGTGTCTTGAGGCCTTTCTCATTCTCGACTTCAAAGAAACTTTTATGATCTCCCTTGGCGAAGCTATTAATTTCCCAAGTGAGTTTCAAGCCACTTTCTGTATTTCCACTAAGCTCTTTGGCAGGGAAATTGGGTTCACCATCGCCGGAGCGGTCATGGAAGGTCGCGCTCTTGAGGGCATAACCATCCGGGTCTTTATACTCCATGTGGAGGGTGTACTTTTCCCCAGCACGGTAGAAGCTCTTCAGATCCTCGGTCGGTTTCAGCTCAGGCTTTGCCAGGGAGGGCAACGCTAGCGCAAGAGCGGCGATGAGCAGGCAGAAAAGACGGGTCAATCTCACAGTTTTCCTCTAGTTCTCGTTTCAGATCGTTTGGTTTGGGTTGCTAAACTTCAGCCGGGACTCTTTTACAAGCGCCCCATTACTATCTAAGATGCTCACCCGAACCTCATCGCCGTAGCGTAGGGGCGATGATTTTTCCAGTGGCATGCCATTGTGGTAGACACGGGCCTTGACTCCAGGTTGCGGCTCCAGCGTAAATTCACCACGTCCCCCCTTGACAGTGGCGATCACTTCTTTGGTTCCTGCGATGGGATAGGCATCTAGCGCTGCGGCACCACCCTCGCCACCAAGGCGCAGAACGGTATTGCCACGCACGTCAAAGTCACGGGGCGCTCCCGTACCCACGACGCGCAGGGGCAGGGGTTTGGGGCGTAAAATCGTAAAGAGTACTCCTAGCATAGCAACACTGCCCACACCAAGGAGAAGTGCCCACGGGAACTCATCGGGTTTTGACGTGGGAGTCGAAACCGGAGAGCTTTGTTGTGGCGGCTCTGGAGTGGCGGCGATGGTTTCCTTCGGCGCTACTTTAAAGCGCTCTTTGGGGCGGCCTGAGGGGAGTATCTCCACCCCAATGCCAAAGGTCTTGCCCTCGCTACCCGTCATCCACGAAAGCTGCGACTCGTAGTTCTGATTCTCCACGGTACTTGGGTAGGTCTCTAGCTTGCCTGGTGTATAGTATTTCTGGTACTCCGTGTAGGCAATAGGAGTGTTCTTGGGCGGATCGTTGAAGGAGTCCGTCAGAATCACAATAAACGGCACCTTACCTGATGCCCTAGCGAGCTTGAGTGCTTCGTGGTGCGGCTGACGAATATTGGTGCCTTCGCCTGGCTCGGGCTTGAGAGGAAGCTGATCCATGAGCTTTCTGCGTGCCGCAGGAGTGCTTGGGGTCTCGTCAAAGATTTTCTTATAGCCCGCTCCAAAGGTGTAGAGTACCACTTGGTCCCCGTCGCTCAGACTGTCTTTTAATATAGTTCCTGCTGCATCATGCATCTTACGGTTGTAGTCGTCCACTTTCATAGACTCAGAGACGTCCATAATCAAGACGACGCACTTAGGAGTCTTGGCTTTGAGATCCGTGACGATATCTCCCAGGTCCGTCTGTGCCAGAGCGGGGAGAAGCGCCGCGAGAGCGGCGATGAGGGTAAGTGAAAATCGAAGCATCCGCACAATGTTCCTATTGTACCGGATAGGACGCATGCGCGGCGGCTTTAGTTACGCCTGCCTCTTGCCGAGAGGGTGAGAAAGCGATACAATCGCCCGGTTTCCTCAGGCGCTTTAACGCGCGGGAAACCAGGAGAGCCCGATATGTCGGACGGTTCCAGTCACCAACAAGAAACACCCATGAAAGAAAATGCGACGGACGAAGGCTTAATGCCGTCGCGACGGACAACCCGCTCTTAAGCTTCTAAAGCGATAGGGCACTGATGCCCGTCGCGACTTCCCAAAAACCTTCTTTCCCGGCTGCATGATGAGGATACCTCACATGATCCGGATGGAAACACTCGAAAGAAACACCGAGCGTCTAGAGGACGGTCTGCGCAGTGTGCTGCGTGCGTCCGACGATGCTCCGCTAATCGCGCTCCTTGATGGCTACCACCCTGCGGATATTGCCGAGGTTATGGAGCGCCTCGACGACGACGATTCCATTCGTCTTTTTAGAGTCCTCGACTCGGACCGTGCGGCGGAAGTACTCGATGAGCTCGACTCGGACACGGCACGCTACCTCCTTGATAATGAAGTCCCCGAGCGCATCTCCGTTCTGCTGGGCCTCTTGCCCGCAGACGATGTCGCGGAGCTTGTCTCTGAGGTAACGACCCCGGAGAAGCAGGAGTCGCTTCTTACAAGCTTGGCGCGCCAGGACCCTGAGGATGCGCAGGATGTGCGGGATCTACTCGCCTTCAAGCAGGGCACCGCCGGTCGTCTGATGACCGATCAGTTTGTCAGCCTGTCACCCGATCAGAGTGCGGAGTCGGCATTTGCGACGCTGCGAAGCTTTGCCGACGAGGCGGAGACCTTTAACGCTCTCTATGTTCTGGAGGGCAAGCGCTTGGTGGGCGTGCTCTCGCTGCGAGATCTGCTACGCGCAAAGCCCAACCAGCTCCTGAGTGAGCTGATGGTCCGCGATGTGGTCTCCATACCGGCGGACTTAGACCAAGAGGAAGTGGCACGCCTCGTCACCAAGTACGATTTCACGGCGCTCCCCGTGATCTTGCCCAATGGCATGATGGCGGGAATCGTCACGATTGATGATGTCGTGGATATCTTGCACGAAGAGCAGACCGAGGATCTTCTTAAGCAAAGCGCTATCTCCGCCGAACCGGGAATGCGTAATCTGTCCTACTTCTCTGTACCGATCTGGCGGGTCGTGCGCTCACGGGTGGGTTGGCTGATGCTACTTTTTGTCGGCGGAACGCTGACGAGCGAAATTCTTCACACCGCCGATGAGCACTCCGTCTCGCCACTTGCTGCCTTTATTCCGCTTCTCACCGGAACCGGTGGTAATACGGGGGCACAGAGTGTCTCGACAATTATCCGCGCGATTTCCGTAGGTGAGGTACGTGGGCGTGATCTCTCTCGTGTCTTGCTTCGCGAGCTGATCGGTGGGCTTCTTCTCGGGGCGCTCTTAGGAGCCATTGCGCTTGTCTGGGCGCGGCTACGCGGCAATCCCTTGGATCTCAGTTTGGTCGTGTCACTGACTGTCGTTGCTGTCTGTACCTGGGCGAATTTAATGGGATCGCTGATTCCCATGGCAGCCCAAAAGCTAAAAATTGATCCGGCCCTGGTTTCAGCGCCCTTGATCTCAACACTCGTGGATGCAACAGGGCTTTTGATTTATCTGAATATCGCCCGGCACCTGTTGCACTAACCCACAAAAGGGCCGGTTAGCGCTTGAGAAAGCGCCCTGCGAGCCCTATGATGTCATCTACCGGGGAGCCGTCATGGTTCTGATCAAGAAGCTGACCAACCATTCCCATCAGGCCACTGGCAGCAGGCTGCGCTTGCTGCTGTTGCCCGCCGCCACCGAGAAGCATTCCCGCGAGGCCCATCACATTGAGGCCCTGCTGTTGTTTCTGCTGACCAACATAGCCCATCACGATTGGTGCTAGTATCTGCAACAGCGCACCGCCATTGGCACCTCCTAGGCTCTGTCCGACCACATTGCTGATCTGGTTGGTTTGCCCGCCCAGAAGATGGCCAAGAATTGCGGCTCCAGGTCCATCTTGGTGGCCTGTGATCGCGCCGCTGAGATTGTCAAGGATACTGCCGTCGTGGTCGCTCGCGAGGGCAGTGTCGAGCGATTGTGCACCGTCTTCGTTTTGTGCATTGCGCGCCAGTGCGCCCAGAAGAATCGGCAGGGCGGCTTGAATGCCGTTTTGAGCGGTGCCTTCATCTACACCGAGCTGCTCTGCGATCTGTCCGACTGCGCCATCACCGAGCTTTCCCATTAAACCCTGGAGAAGAGTGTCCATTTTTTACGTGTCCTGTTGATTCTAGCAATTGCTTTTAGCAATCGTCTTGCCAGGATTGGGACAGTAAAAAGTGTCTGGAAGTTCCAAACACAGTCAGGAAGATCGGGATGACAGGATTCGAACCTGCGGCCTCTCGCTCCCAAGGCGAGCGCTCTACCAAACTGAGCTACATCCCGAAGCCAAACAAAGTGGGTAAAGTGGGTAAGGAGGGATTCGAACCCCCACAGCACAGAGGCGACAGCTTTACAGGCTGCTGATCTCTCCGGCGATCAAGCCTACCCAAAATAAAAAAACGGCCCCGTGCGCTTACGTGCGCAACGGGACCGGCTCTGCATTTCTTTACAGAGCCGGAGGTGGTGGATAGGGGATGGGCTGATAGCGGAGCATGTTCATGGCTTCTGTATCGCCGCAGACTCCCGGCTTGCTAAAAGGCGCGTGCATAAATTTCCCACTAGTTCCTTGCCCTGAAGTGCTTCGTACCAGCGCTGAGGAATGCCCGAGAGGCCGCAGGTAAGCCCAGCGATTCCACCCGCGACACACGCTGTGGTGTCGGTGTCGTTGCCTAGCGCGATGGCGGTTTTTACAGTGGCCTCGTAGTGGCCCGCACTCTGGACTTGTTGTGCGGAACGCAGGCAGTCCACAACATAGCCGCCACCCGTACCTGCGATATTTTCTAAGGGCCGGACAAACAACTCTAGCTGTTCGGCATAAGGGGCGTGTGGTGAGTAGTGGGCGCGGAGTGTGGCAACAGCTTCCGTCCAGGGATTGAGAGAGTCGGCGAGGATGTTTCTCGCCCAGAGGCAGTAGAGCGCACAGCAGACTTGCGCACGCGGATGCCCGTGCGTAACGCTAGACTGCAAGTGGGAGTCGCGGATAAGATCATGGTCGGTGCCGGTGTGCCAGAGCGCCAGGGGAAGCACGCGCATGAGTGAGCCGTTGCCGTTAGCCAGCTCATCCGTGCGCCCTGCGGCATGCGCAGGTGTTCCACCTATCAGCTTGCGGATGGCATCGCCGGTCTGGATGCCACAGTCAAAAACACGCTGGTCTGGGGTGTAGGCGGCGTCGCTGTACCATGCCACAATGCGCCCACTGAAATCGTCTAAGTTTAGCTCGCCACAAGTGAGAAGCGAGTCGAGCAACGCTAGCGCCTGTGCGCCGTCATCGCTCCAAGTGCCAGAGGGCGTGCGGCCATGCGCACGGTTGAAACCCACGGGTGGCTGCATCTCGATCTTATCTAAGGACGGGATCGTCTCTGGGCGGTGGAATTCGTACGGAACACCCAAGGCATCACCGATTAGCAGCCCATAGAGGCCACCAGCAAGTCGGTCTTTCAATTCAATCATACAATTAA
>JANNDD010000814.1:0-1390 GCA_031387365.1 Armatimonas sp.
GCCGAAGCTCTTCTCATCACGAGCGGCCCACTCTCGAACTCGATAGACCAGGAAGGGCTGGCCCTGCCACTGGCTCCCGTGCGAGTCATCGGCGGCGATCAGCTGGTGGAACTGCTTACTACCTATCAGATCGGTGTCACCGCGAACGGGGGCCTCGATGAGGCTCTCTTCGCTCAGTTGGAGCAGGAAGCTGTCGGCAACCGCCAAAGCGACTGCCTGGGAGCCAAGAGCGAGCTACTGCTTACCGTTGCGGTGAAGCGCGTTCCACGGCGAGCCGCTCGTGTTCACCGGTCTTCATGACTTGGCGAACTCACGTCATGGCGGGAATCGTCAGCCTCTACGGATTGCCTCTTGGCCTTCCCTTCGATTTGATGTCGCTGGCGATTCTCTTTGCTGTCATCGGAAGCCTACTACCTGATCTGGATGCCAGAGAGTCCAAGCTCTCCAACGTGGCAATAGGCGGCATAGCTCCCTTAAAGCTCGTTGCCCATCTGCTCAGTCATAGCCTGGGCCACCGTGGACCGATGCACTCGCTTCTTGCGGTGCTGGTCGTCGCCGTTGCCTTTGGCTTGCCCCTGGCGCTCTTGCTCGATCCCTTTGCAGGATTCGGTTTGGCGCTGGGCTACCTGTCCCACTTGCTGCTTGATGCCTGCACCAGAAGCGGCGTTCCCCTCTACTGGCCTGACAGCGGGCGGGTGTGGCTCTTGCCCTCGCGATTTCGCTTTACGACCGGCTCGGTGGCGGAAGACGGGCTCTTTATCCTGCTCTCCTTCGCTGCGTCCGGCCTTCTCCTTATTCACCTTTTCCAATTCCAAAATGCAAACACCGCACTCCAAGACACATTCAGCACAACACTACTTTGATCGATCAGCCGCCAGTTTTAGAGTCTCGGCGGAGCTTGCTGCCATTGACCAGGCGGCGCGCTTAACACTCAGGCTCGTGGAAAGGATTGACATGGTTTCACTACGATTCGCGGAGCGCCAGCGCCTCGCCCGAATCTTGATCCGGTTGGAGAGAGTCGCGGGGGAAGCGCACGACATCTTGCCACTGGTTGCATCAAGTGAGCGCTCTACTCTCTCATGAGTCCGCTGCCTCTGTACGCTACCCCTGGCAGTCCAGAAACGGCCCTAGTGATTCTCCAGTACCAACCCGGCCAGCTCGCGCAACTCGTGCTCTCACCCAACCTTCGACTCTCGGGGCTTCTGCGCGTCTTGCCACCCGAGCTGCTCCAGATATTCGTCGCCCTCCTGACGTTTCAGGGGGCTATGGGCGAAGTGAAAGCCGCTACCGAGTCGCGTGCTGAGGCTTTAGGGCTTACTCCCCCCCACGGGCAGCACCGCCGCCAGCGTCTAGCCGCCGATACCGTCGCTTGCGCACCGCTGATCTTCCC
>JANNDD010000826.1:0-1235 GCA_031387365.1 Armatimonas sp.
ATCTCGGGGCGGCTCTTCACGGGCCGCGATGCGGTTCATCAGTATCTGGCAAGCGGCGGTGCGCTCCCCAGCGGCGTGGACTTAAGCGGCGGGATTATCTACCACTGCGGCCCGGTCGTCGTGGAGGGCGAGGAAAACGGCAAGAAGACCTACCGGATCACCGCCGCTGGCCCGACGACCTCCATTCGTGAGGAACCCTACCAGGCGGACTTAATCGCCAAGTTCGGCCTGCGCGGCGTGATCGGCAAGGGCGGCATGGGCCTCAAGACCCTGGGAGCATGTGAAAGCCACGGCGCGGTGTATCTGCACGCCGTCGGCGGCGCAGCACAGGTCTACGCCGCGTGTATTTTAGGCGTCGAGGCTGTCTACTTCAAAGACGAGTTCGGCTCCCCCGAGGCCATCTGGGTGCTGCAAGTCAAAGACTTCCCCTGCATCGTCACCATGGACTCTCACGGCGGCTCTCTTCACGAGGAAGTCCAGGCCAGCTCGCTGGATAGGCTGAAGGCGGCGCTGAGGTAGTTTTAGATCGTCCCCATGAACGCGCCCAGAGGGCACCCGGTCTTATTGACGTCGCGGGCTCCGACACAAAGGGCGTGCCGCCCATCCCGAGTTCCGAATCTTATGGCCGGAACGGCCTTTGTAGCCGCAGGCTCTTCAGCACTGCCGCTCTAACCGGCGGTGATCAGTCCCAGATGGGCCGACCGTTGCGTACCCACTTGGTCAGCTCGCTCAGGCGGCTCTGCTCCTCGGGCTTGAGGCGGTAACCCGCCGCGCCGAGGCTATCTTTGAGCTGCTCGGGGTTGTTGGCTCCGATGATCGGGGCAGTGACGACGGGGTTAGTGAGGAGCCAGGCGAGCGCGGTCTGTGCGACGGTTTTGCCGTTGTCGTTACCGATCTGCTCCAGCGCCTCGATCACGGCCCAGCCGCGCTCGTTGCCGTAGCGGCCCAGTGCGCCGTCGGCGCGGACGCTGGCGGGTTTCTCCGACCCGGCGCGGTACTTGCCGGTCAAGAAGCCACCCGCGAGCGGAGAGTAGGGAATCACACCAAGGCCGTGGTGCTTACAGAGCGGCATCGCCTCGTACTCGAAGAGCTGGCGGTCCATTAAGTTGTACTCGGGCTGGTAGCTGTCGAAGCGCGCGAAACTGCGCTTGTCGGAGTGCCAGAGCGCCTCCATCAAGCGCCACGCCGGGAAGTTACTCGCCCCGATGTAGCGAACTTTGCCTTGCTCCACAAGG
>JANNDD010000858.1:0-1082 GCA_031387365.1 Armatimonas sp.
GATTCTACGCGAGCTGCCCCGAAAAAGCTCTGCTTCCCGCGCCTTGGCTTCGCTAAAAACGCGAGCCCTTATCTGGGGTAATTTCGTGCCTGTAGTATACCATATAGCCAGAATGCCAGACTGGCATACCAGATTTACAGACCAGAAAAACAGAAAACCATGCCAGAATACCAGGCAAAATAACGGCAAATAAGCCGATCTTACTAAGACTGTCTTATTTATGCCTGCCAGTCCTATCTAAGCCTTCCCCCTTTTGGCCGTTTCTACCGCCTCGCGGGTGGAGCGATTCCCTTTCCGGGAGGCATCGCCCCTAAAATCGCCTCCTAGAGGCCAGCAGGGGCAAATTGCCAAAATCGGGGCGTCGAACGCTTTCCAGGCCCGGCAACTCCCTCCCATTTCCCCGTTTCTAGCTACCGATAATACCCTCTTATCGGTAACGAGAAGGAAATCCAAAATGCCCCGGTGAACTTACGTTCACAGAACCCAAGAAGCCGTGGATCGAGGGCTTGGCTTAACGATTCGGGCGTTTCGCCTGCAAGGACCGGCCCGTTTTTCCGTGTGGTGAATTCTCCACGCACTGAGTGGAGAATTCACCACACGGTGCGTGCAAAATTGAGCCAAGGGCAAACAGAGCTAAAAGGACAGGCAAATTGGTCGCTGAAGGGATGATGAGCAATGGCTAACGAAACGACTACAGAGACGGCAAGCATGGAGCTCGTGCCGTTTGTCGAGGCGGGTGCTGGTGCGGAGCTGGCCGAAGTCGCCAAGCTGACTCAGGAGGCAAGGGACTACATCCAGGATGCCAAGGCAAAGAACACCATTCGCGCCTACACAAGCGACTGGAAGGACTTTACCGATTGGTGCAAGATCCAGAGACGCGAGTCGCTGCCAGCAACCCCGGAGACCGTCGCACTCTACATCACGCACTTGGCGCGAGGGCTCAAGACAAGCACCATACAGCGCAGGATCTCAAGCATCTCCCAGGCACACGCGGCGGCGGGCCACGACGACTCACCGACCAAGACCGCGCTGGTTCGCGCCACCTGGCAGGGAATCCGCAGGAGTAAGGGAGTCGCTGCCCA
>JANNDD010000642.1:0-25165 GCA_031387365.1 Armatimonas sp.
GCGAGCTCGGGCACCCATACGGTGGTGAGATGATCAATGAGGCTCTGGTGGGCGCTTCGATCCAGCTCGTAGAGAGGAATCCTGGCCTGCCGCTCGGTGCCCACAATGCCCGCAGCGTGCACGACCGTGACCAGGAACTCATCGGGGTAGCCCGCACGGCTCAGTGCCAGCTTGGCGTTACTGGCGGCGGCGCGGCTGTGCACTTGGTAGAGCAGGATGGGGCCGCCCGTCCGCAAGGCAGCAGGGGGCATGGGTGCTTCCGGATCGAGGAGCAGGGCATCCACCACATGAAGATCCCCCGTCACAGCCTCGCCAACGGCCTCCAGGCAGGCATCCACAAACGAGGGAGCCCCCACCACTTGGGTAGGAATCCCCTGCAGCCGTGCCCGTGTCAGAAGCCGCGCAACGGTTGTCTCCCCGATCAGCGGATGCCCCGGCACGGCGTAGACAAGCTCCCCGTGTGCAGCGTGCATCCGTAGCACCCGTGCGACAATCGCATCATAGGTATCTGAGAAAGACGCCCCGTGCTCGTACTCATCGTCGAGCGCCGTGACCGGACAGGCGGCGAGTGCGCTGGCAAGTGGTTCGCTCTGGAGAACGGGATGACGCTCGGTGCGCAACAGAACAGGCAGGCCACCGGTCAGCAAAGAAAAGGCCCGGGGAGGGAGCGCTTCCTCGCTCCCCGGCCCCAGGCCCACAAGATAGATCATTCGGCCTACTTAGGAACCGCAGCGCCTGGCTTAGGAACACCCTTGCCCGGAACACTCGGCTCAGGAGTGGGAACGCCTTTGCCTGGAGCGCTTGGCTCAGGAGTAGGGACGCCCTTACCGGGAGCACTCGGCGCGGCGGGTGGGACACCATTCACAGCGCCTGGAGCCGGGGCGGGTGCCTTGTCGAGTCCGGCATCCTGGGCACTTTTCTTGACGGACTTCCAGATTGTCTCGTGAACAGGGCTTGTGCTCTCCACGGTGGCGGCAAACTTCTTCTGGATAATCTCACTGCGAATTTGGTTGAACTTCGGGTCGTTGGTGGACTGAAGCTGCAAGATAACACGCTGCCGTGCCACGGGGGCGGCTTCCTCAACGGGAACATTGTACTGCGGCAGCTTCTTCTCCACTTTAATCCAAGCCTTGGCTGCCCCGCCCTGAAGCGCCCAGTCCACAGGGCCAATCACGGTTCCTACAGCGGCTTGCTGGATCTTGGGAGCGACATTGGGCGGAAGGGCACTGGTTGCCAGAACCTGGAGCCCACCCGTCTGCTTCAGCTGAGGAATAATATTAAGATCCCGGGCCGTCTTTTCCGTGAAGTTCTTCGGATCCGCGAGCTTCTTCTGAGCGTCTGCGAACTGCGGCGTGTTGGGGCCAACCAGAATCAGACGGAGCTGGACACGGGCGGGCAGACCGAACTCATCGCGGTGCTCCGTGTAGTACGCACGCACCTTGTCATCGCCCACACCGAGTTTCTTAACCAGAACCGCGACCTCAGCAAGCTCCGCGCGCAGGTTCTCCTTGAAAACTTCTGCGGTCGTTCCCTGCTTCTGGAGCTCGTCCTCGAAGCTCTTACCCGGTTGGCCCTGCTCCAGCATGTCCTTACGGTAGCGAAATGCTTTGTTCACATCGTCGTCACTGGGGACAACTCCCTGGGTAGAGGCTTCGGCCAGAATAATCTTGCGCCCGATAAGCTGCTCCAGCACCAGACGACCTGCGGGTACAGGGACGGTTCCACTAGGCCCTGCCACCGCGAGGGTCTGTTCCAAAGCACTGATGTACTCATCCTTAGTGATGATCTGGCCATTGACCTTTAGAAACGGCTTCTCACCACAGCCACTTGCGAGCAACGCGGTTGCTGCGAGGGCAGAAAAACATAAAATACGATTGCGATTCAAGAAAGACACTCCTGATGATTTGTTCACGCACACTCTATACTCGGTATTTCCCCCTAGGGTTCCCCTACCCAATTTAGGAATGACGTGTCCACACATTTACTGCCAATTCTATCGTGCGCCTTCCCTCGACGCAATTACGGAGGAAAAATGCCCCCGTGTGGCGAATGGACAGCCACGTGAAGTTCCACTGGAGGTTTTCCATGCGTATTGTAACCACGCGCCGCACGGCGCTTTTTTCTCTGTCCGCTCTGGCACTGCTACTGCTAGCGGGCTGCGACAATAAACCCGCCGACACAGGCGGCACGCCCAAAGACACCGGCGCACCCGCTCCGGCGGGCGCGAACACGCTCACCTTCGCCGTGATTCCCAAGGGCATGACCCATGTCTTCTGGCAGTCCGTGAAGGCGGGCGCGGAGAAGGCGGGCGAAGAAATGGGCGCGACCATTAAGTGGGTTGGTGCCCAGAAAGAGACCGATACCGCCCAGCAGATCGGGGTTGTTGAGAACCAGATGACCGCCAAAGTGGATGGGATCGCGCTTGCGCCGCTCGATAAAGCGGCGCTTGTCGGGGTAATCAAGAAAGTCCACGAAGCCAAAGTCCCCCTCGTGATCTTCGACTCCGCCGCCGATGTGGCCGACGATCAGTACGTCAGCTTTATCGCCACGGATAATCTCAAGAGCGGCGAGATCGCGGCGCGCCAGATGGGTAAGATCGTCGGCGGCAAGGGCACGGTGATTATGGTGCCCAACGCCGCCAACTCCGCCTCCACAATGGACCGTGAGTCCGGCTTTGAGGCGGTCATGAAGAAGGAGTTCCCCGGCATCAAGGTCGTGCGCTCTAACTACGGCGAGTCGGATCGCAACAAGTCGCTTAATGTCTCTCAAGATGCGCTCTCTGCCAACCCAGACACCGTCGGCATCTTCGGCTCCTGCGAGCCCTGCGCGATTGGGGCGCTCAAAGCCGTGGAAGCCAAGGGTCTCAAGGGCAAGGTCAAGATCATCGCGTTTGACAACACCACCGAGATCGAGAAATCCATCACCGATGGCACCATTGACTCCGTGGTGATTCAAAATCCCTTTAAGATGGGCTATGAGTCCGTGAAAGCCCTGATCGCCGCGAAAAAAGGCGAGAAGGTCGAGAAGAAGATTGACACCGGCGTCGTGCTCATGACCAAAGCGAACATGGCCACCGACGAGATGAAAGACTTCCGCGCCAAGTAAATAGCTGGGCCCTCTCCCTCATCCCCTCTCCCAACAGCGCTCAATCTGAGCGCCTCTTTGGGAGGGGGTCATGTAACTCTGCCTGTTGCTGGTTTCGGCGCGGAGCCGCGTGAGAAACACCCTACCCCCTGTCGAACCTCCCGGGATGGCAACAGGCAGAATTAAATATCTTTATAACGCCTTATAAAAGGAATTAATATCTCTTCCTCATAATATTCAAGATCAATTCCTAGATTTGACATTACAAAATCATGTGCCATATTCCTAGCGATTCTCCATGTGAGTAATGTCGCAAAGAAAATAACAGTACACACAACTAAACATCCTAAAATCCCAAACCCTAATAATAAAAATACAAAAATTAATTTGTTAAAAATCACATTATTTGCAAAAATAATTCCATAAGATTTTAATTCCAATAGATTCATCCTCCTGATAAAAAAACCCATTTGTTTAATAAATATATAAACAAATAGAACCAAACATAAAACTAGATGAGTAAATCCAATATTTATATTTGAAAACCCTAACAAAATAAACCTTATCATTTCCCCTCACCATCCCGCGCCGTGCCATTAGCGACTCACTTTTCACTCGCAGTTACACAGTGTAGCCAAAGTATAGTCTCGCTCAATTAGGATTGATGATACCCGAAGCGACGAAAACAAGCCCTTCCGGGGCTAAAAACAAACCACCCCCTCCCGTTATCGGGAGGGGGTGGCGTCGTGAGGAACGAACGAAGCCGGGGAAGGGCTCTCCTACGGCTTGAAGATGGCCTTGAACTCGCCCAGAGCGCGGTTGAGGTTGTCTTCGATGTCCTGGGAGAAGGTCTTGGTCTCGGCGATCTTGACCGGGACATCGGGGTACTTGTCCGCGATGTAGGCCAGGAACTCTTTCTCGAACTTGCGGACGGACTCCACCGGCAGGTCGTCCAGAGCGCCCGATGTGGCGGAGTAGATCGAGATGATCTGCCACTCCACACGCATCGGGGCGTACTGGTCTTGCTTCAGCAGCTCCACGAGGCGCTGGCCACGGGAGAGCTGGTGCTGAGTCGCTTTGTCCAAGTCCGAGGCGAACTGGGCGAAGGCCTGCACCTCACGGTACTGCGCCAGCTCCAGCTTAATACGCCCACCGACTTTCTTGTCCTTCATCGCCTTGATCTGCGCCGAGCCCCCCACGCGGCTCACCGAGACACCCACATCAATGGCCGGGCGAACACCCGAGTTGAAGAGGTCGGTCTGAAGGAAGATCTGGCCATCGGTGATCGAGATCACGTTGGTCGGGATATACGCGGAGACATCGCCTGCCTGGGTCTCGATGATCGGTAGCGCGGTTAGTGAGCCGCCACCCTTCGCATCGGAGAGCTTAGACGCCCGCTCTAAAAGCCGGGAGTGGAGGTAGAAGACGTCGCCCGGGTACGCCTCACGGCCTGGCGGACGGCGCAGGAGGAGCGAGACCTGGCGGTAGGCCACGGCCTGCTTGGACAGATCCTCGTAGATAATCAAGGCGTGGCGGCCGGAGTCTCGGAAGTACTCCGCCATCGCACAACCGGCGTAGGGCGAGAGGTACTGGAGGGACGCGGGATCCGACGCGGTCGCGGCGATCACCGTGGTGTACTCCATCGCGCCGTTGGCACGAAGCGCCTCCACCACCATACGCACGGTCGAGGCTTTCTGCCCGATCGCGACATAGAAGCAGAAAACATCCTGCCCCTTCTGGTTGATGATCGTGTCAATCGCAATCGCGGTCTTGCCGGTCTGGCGGTCGCCGATGATCAGCTCACGCTGCCCACGGCCAATGGCGAGCATCGAGTCAATAGCCTTGATACCCGTGTACATCGGCTCTTTAACCGGCTGACGATCCACCACGCCGGGCGCTTTGATCTCCAGAAGGCGCTGCTCGGCGGCCACAATCGGGCCCCCGTCATCAATGGGATGACCGAGGGCGTTGACGACGCGGCCCACGAGCCCCTCGCCCACCGGCACCTCGATAATACGTCCGGTTCGCTTGACGATATCGCCTTCGCGGATTCCCTCGGCATTGCCTAAGATAATCGCGCCGACATTATCCTCTTCCAGGTTGAGCGCCATTCCCATAACACCGCCGGGGAACTCCAGAAGCTCCGCCACAGCGACATCACTCAGGCCGTAGATACGAGCGACGCCATCACCGACTTGTAGGACGGTACCGACGCCGACTTCCTCGACCCCGCTCTGATAACTTGCCAGCTCTCGCTCTAGGATGCTGGTGACTTCATCGGGTCTTACTGCCATAATATTTCCGTTTTACTTTTTGGTGAGAAGCTGCTCGCGCAGGCGATCCAGCTTGCCTTTGACCGTGCCATCCAGCACCGTGTCACCGATTCGCACAAGAATTCCGCCCATCAGGCTTGGATCCACACTAGTGGTCAGCTCAATGTCCTTGCCCGTGCGCTGCTCCAGAGCCTTCTCCAGAGCCACGAGCTGTGCCGCGCTGAGAGGAACGGCGGTGGTGGCGGCTGCCGAAACAATGTTGCTGTGCGCCCGCAGAAGCTCATCGAACTCCCGTTTGGCATCGCCAAGTAGGCCCATACGCCGCTTGTCCGCCAGTAGGTTCAAGAACCCCATCGTGGCCACTGAGACCTTGTCGGAGAACGCTGCACTGAGGACGGTTTTCTTGCGACTCAGGGTAACCAGTGGGTGCGCGATCATGCCAGCGAGTGCTTTGTTAGCCACCAGCATATCAGACACCACTGCCAGGTCAGCAGCCGTTTCTTTCAGCGTCCCAGCCGCTTTGGCCTGGTTGAACACCGCGGCGGCGTAGCGCCGGGAGACAGACTCTTCGCGCATTACGCCTCCGCCACACCAGGTCTGATACTGAGGACACCCTTGGCGATATACTCGTCAATCAGCCTGCCATGACGATCCGCATCCAGGCTCTCGCCGACAACCTTGGTGGTTGCACCGAGTGCCAGATCCACGATCTGCTGACGTAGCGTAATCATTGCCTGCTCGCGCTCCCGCTCTGCATCGGCCTCAGCCTTGGCGACAATCTCTCGAGCTTGCACTGTGGCATCACTCACGATCTTGTCACGGGTAGCCTGCGCCTCTTTAATAGCGGAGGAGATCTTCTCGCGCGCCTCGCCCTCAATTTGCTCCAGCCGGGTCTCGTAGTCGCCCTTGAGGCGCTGCATCTCCCGCTGATCGGCATCAAGCCGGTCGTAGCCGCTAGAGATCTCCAGATCGCGCTCGGTAAGAACCTTGCCGATGGGCGTGAAGACCATATTTTTGGCGAGCAGGAACAGCACCCCGAAACCGATAATGTTGACCAGGATCAGCACCGGGTTGATATTGAGCTCACCCAGGATATTGCCCATGAGTTTTCCTATACGTTTTCGTGGTGAGAGCGGACTATTTACCCGCCAACAGAGCCGCTTTGACAGTCTCTGCATCAACCGAAGGGAGCTTACCCATCAGGATGAAGAACATCACAAGCGCATAGATAACGAGCGACTCGATAATCGCCAGAGCGATAATCATCATCGTCTGCAGCTTACCGGCCATCTCCGGCTGCCGAGCGGCGCCCTCAAGCGCTGCGGCGGCGGCACGGCCCTGACCCATACCTGCACCAATTACCGCGATCGGAAGCCCGATCGCCAAACCCAGACCCAGAAGACCAAAATAGATCATTGTTTATTTTCCTCCAATAGAATAGCCTGCACAGGCACTAGTGCGCGTGTGCTGCTTCGTGGTGCCCGTGCTCATCGTGACCGTGGTCGCCGATTGCCAGAGCGATATAGGAACAGGTCAGGATCGCAAAGACCCCCGCCTGTATCACCGAACCGAAAACCCCAAGTGCTAACATCGGGGTGTGTAAGGGGACAATAAAGGTGGCCATAGAGGTCCCGACCAAGAACGCAATCACGGTCTCTTCCCCAAAGACATTACCAAAAAGTCGCATTCCAAGCGAGAGAGGCCGCACCAGAACCCCGATAATCTCAATCGGGAAGATGAGCCATGCCAGCCACCAGATTGGCCCGGCAAAGTGCTTGAAGTAGGGGCCTGCTCCATTGGCCTTGATACCCACAATGTTAAAGACAAAAAAGACGATGATCCCGAGGGCGAGTGTCATCGAGAGATTAGCGCTGGGCGCAGGCGTCAGCGACATCGGCATCGAGGCGTGTGCGGGCAGGTTGATGTAGAACGGGAGCACGCCACAAAGGTTGGAGCAGAGGACGTAGGCAAAGAGTGTCCCGACGAACGCCGTAAACTTCTCCCCGCCCGCACCGATAGCTCCTTTGCAGAAGTGCTGCATGGAGGCCACGGCCTGCTCAATGAGCAGCTGCCCACGGCTAGGGCTGCGTAAAGAGAGCGTGGTGATGCGGGACTTACAAAACAGAATGATGCCGATCCCCACCAGGGTTCCGATCAGGCTGTAGTAGATTGCATCGTGCTCGGCCAGAAGGCTCTTTTCCGCATGCCCACCCTGCGCCGCGCCCTTGGCCCCCTCAGCACCGTGCTCCTGTGCCCAAGCCAGTGTCGCGCTTAGCGCCACGGCTCCCAGACTCGCTCCTACTCGTTTCATCACACTCATTATTTTTTAACCTCGCCGTGCTCCGTGAGCATCTTGCCCACAGCCCGCAAAGCGATCACCAGTGTCAGGAATCCGAACCCTGCGACAAACGCAGCCAGCTCTTTGGCACCCCAGTGGCGTGTCAGCCACCAGATCACCCACCCGACCAGCGGGTATTTTACCAGAGCCAGCAAGAAAAATCGCTGTGTTACTCTCCGTTGCCGCGCATTTTTTTCCTCAATGGCCTGCGCCAGAGTAATCAGCGAGCCCAGAAAGCCCCACCAGCCGAGCAAGAGTACCACGGCAAGCGCCAATCCTGCCAGCAGGGGCACGATCGCCCAGGAGATACCGAAGTTCGCCAGGCACATCGAAGCGCACGCTGCCAGAATCCCGGTAGCCCGTAGGGTTTTTCTCAAGTACTCGCGTGTCTCATCCATGTCTATACATCACTGGTTCAGGCTATTTGCCATTCGGACCAGATTCACAAAACCCGAGATAGTCCCCAGTAAAAATCCGCCTATCAGCCCATAGGGAGTTGTGGCTTTGATCAGATAGGTGTCTAGGAGCCAGCCTACGACGAGCCCCCCCATGATCGAGCCCACCAGTGCGGTGCCAATCCCCATGGCCTTCCCCATGTTCCCCGCGTCTTTGCTCCCGATACCCCGGCTCTTGAGAAAACGCTCCGTAGGGTCTTCAGCAGCCTTTGGCCTCTCGTAGAGAACGGTTGGCGGCTCCGGCAGGCGGGGCAGGGCGGGTAGCTCCGGCTCCAGAGTCTCCTGCGGTTGTTCGGAGGAATCGCTCCCGTCACTCATTTTCTGGCTCACTTCTCCCACCCGAGCCCGAACTCCTCGTGCAGAGCGCGCGTGGCTTTTTGTGCATCGGCCTCAGGGATGAGGGCGGAGATCGAGTGACGGGAGTCCGCCATTTGATAGACAGGAACCCCAATGGCATCCAGCGTCCCCAGCGTGCGAAAAACGACCCCAGGAATGTCTTCCAGGCCAGAGGCGATCACGGAGACCATGGTGCAGTTCTCAATCACCTCCGCTTGGACATGGCCCAGTGCGATATAGGCACGCGCCCCTTCAAGCAGCCCCTTCTGGGCAGTAAATCCTTTGCCCTTGGGACCGATTCCAAGCAGATAGATTGTCCCAAACGGAGGCTGACGACGCACCACCCCGAGCTGTACAGGCAACACAAGCCCATCGAGGAGCTCTCTCAGGCGAGGTAGGTGCGTGCGCTCCACAGCAAATGCGAAGTCTGCATCACTCGCGCTCGTCAGGTGTACCGCGATCTTCTCGCGCTCCAGGAGCCGATAGACCTCCACTTCGACACGCGCCCGATCCGCCTCGGGGCTATCAAGCGGGAGGGGGAAGCGCAGGTAGACCAGTTTTCCGGTATGAGTAACACCCGTGAAGCGTGCTTGGCCCGCGGAGGAATCCGCGGTGATCAGTGTGCCTAGCTCCTCGTCGAAGGTGTTCCTCACCCGGAGCGGAACTCCGTGAATGCCCGCGATCTCGGCAGCGCGGGGGTGGACGACTTTTGCCCCTTGGTGCGCCATCTCAGCCACTTCGTCGTAGGTCGCCTGCACGAGGGTGCGCGCTGCGGGCACATGCCGTGGATCAGCGGTCTTGACTCCGTTGACATCCGTGTAGATCTCCACTTCGATCTGCTGTGCATGGGGTTTGAGAGCCGCCCCCAGCGCCGCAGCCGTGGTATCGGAGCCGCCACGCCCGAGGGTGGTGATCGCGCCGCGCTCTGTCCCTCCCTGGAAACCCGCGACCAGTACCACTTTCCCCTGGCCGAGCATCTCAACAATATAGCGCGGATCAATCGAGAGAATCCGGGCATTGCCAAACTGGTAGTTCGTGAGAATTCCCGCCTGCAAGCCCGTGAGTGCAATCGTATCGAGCCCTGCGACACGCAGGGTGTGTGCAAGCACGACCGTGGAGATGATCTCACCACAGGCCATCATCATGTCTAGCTCACGGGGCGCGGGTGGGACGGCAGCATCAACATCTTTGAGGGTCTGTATCAGTGTATCCGTGGCGTACGGTGCCCCGGCCCGGCCAATCGCGCTGACCACTACCACGACATGCCAGCCCGCCTGCACGGCGCGGATGACCTTACTGGCCGCTTTTTGCCGTGCTTCCTCGGTTGCAACTGAGGTCCCCCCGAACTTCTGCACCAGTATCTTCATGACAACGCCTCATCACTGAGCTGAAACTGCTCCCGCAGCGCAGCGACCGCACGGGGGGCATCGTCGGAAGGCACCAGACACAAGACTGCATCATATGCATCCCCTACCTGGCGATTGGGAATCCTGGCTCCCAGAAGTGCCTCGCAGATTTGCGCAATCACGCCGGAGAGATCGCGCATGGCTCCGGCAATTGTATTGATAAGCGCCATGTTCTCCAGCACACTCACCTCGCCTTTTTCCTGACTTAGCAGGCTTCGACACATACTGGCATGGTTTTCGCTAATGACGAAACAAAGGCCCTCGGGCAGAAGCTTGACTTGATTGACAGGCACCCGCGCTTCGGCGAGAACTTGAAGGAGTCGCAGACGGTTTTGGGTAGTATCTTCTGAAAAGCGGACACTGACAAGAGCCATGTGATGCTCAACGCGAATAGCGGTGACACCGGGCTCGCGTTCAAAAGAGCCCGGTGGAGGAAGAAAGCCTGTGAGAGTAAGCTTGTTCTGGTTTTGCGGATCAGTAAGTGCAGACACGCGTGGCCTAACTTTGTGCGAATTTTCACGAAGTATACCACTGTGGCCTTAAATATGCAAGAAATCAGGTGGTTGTGACAGTACGGAGCAGATCAGGAGTCCTCTGCGAGCAAGTCGCCTCGTAGAATTACCTTTCAGCAAATGCTGTATTTTCATTATTTCCGAGCAGGAATCTGCTCCTGGGACAGTTGTGGTACGATAATTTAGGTGCAAGGGCAAAACGCTCCGAAAGGGCGTGACGCAAAGCTACGGGCCTTTTGAGTTTTGGAGACAAAATTTTTGGCCGCCGGGCTGCCGCGCTTAGGATTTTTAATCAAACAGCGAGGCAAAAGATGAGAATCTCAAATGAGGAGCTACGGCGGATCGCCCAGTACGGCGGGACGCAGACAAAGCAAGAGGAGGGGCGGATGGTCACCGAAAGTGTCGTCCCCATCGGAGAAAGTGTGGTTTCTGCTTTGGAATCGCGGGATATGAAGATGATAGGCGAGACACTAGCCCAGATACCGGATATACGGGAACAGATTGTTGCCAGTCTTAAAGAGCGTATTGAGTCGGGGACATACCATGTGAGCGGTGAGCAGATCGCTGAAATGATGGTACGTCGCGCTCTCGCGGATCGAATGCGCTAGACCCTACAGCCCGAAAAAACACCTACAGAGTAGCCCGATAGAGACGACCTCTCTGTCGGGCTGTTTTGTTTCACGTGAAACATTGTGATGCATGCGCCGACGTGTGGTATGCTGTGCACCGGAGGAGACAACGTGTTATGGCGCTTGTTTGGGCCGTTGTAAACCAGAAAGGTGGGGTCGGCAAAACCACCACAGCGATCAATCTGGCTGCCTATATCGCCCGGGAACGGCGTGTCCTACTTGTGGACACCGATCCTCAGGGCAATGCCACCAGCGGAGTGGGTATTGATCGCGCGCAGGTAGAAAAGGATGCCTACTCAATCCTGGTGCAGGGGGACACGATTGCAGAGACGCGTCGCAAGACGGCGATCGCAAATCTAGACCTCATCCCTGCGACAATTAATCTCGCCGGAGCGGATCTTGAAATCGCAAGCCGGGCCGAGCGTGAGTTTATTCTTAAGAAGGCGCTTGCAGAGGTAGCGGATGAGTACGACTATATTCTTATAGACTCCCCTCCCTCGCTGGGAATGATCACTGTTAATACACTCACTGCAGCAGACCAGGTGATCATCCCTCTTCAGTGCGAGTACTTCGCACTAGAGGGAATCACCCAGCTTCTAGAGATCATTGACCGCGTCCGACGGGGGCTCAACCCCGAGCTGGAGATCGGGCGCGTGGTATTGACACTCTTTGATGGCCGGACGAATCTTGCCAATCAGGTGATGCAGGAAGTTAAATCCTACTTTGGGGATACTGTCTCACCCAATGTCGTCCCTCGTAACGTCAAGCTTTCTGAAGCACCAAGCTTTGGGCAGCCCATCTCGGTCTACGATCCCAAGTCTAAGGGAGCGCTGGCCTATGAAAGTATCGCAAAGGAGTTGATAGCGCATGTCGAGCGGAAAACGGGTGCTGGGGAGGGGTCTGGCCGATCTGATTCCCGTTGGTGGCGGCGCCGCTAATGTTTTAGGGGTGGGGCACGAGGGAGGCCTCCCGCTGAGTGCAGCGGGGCAGGAAATCCAAATAGCGAGCCTCCACGCCAATCCGAATCAGCCACGAACGCACTTCGATGAGGGCGCTCTGGAGGAGCTTGCCAACTCGATTCGAGCAAATGGGATTCTCCAGCCGATTCTGGTACGGCCTCGCATCGCGGGCGGCTACGAGATTGTCGCAGGGGAGCGTCGGTACCGAGCGGCCCTGCGTGCGGGGCTCGTCAAGGTTCCGGTCGTCATTCGCGAGCTCTCCGACGAGGACACACTCGCCCTCGCCCTTATTGAGAACCTCATTCGTGAGGACATCGGCCCTATGGAGACCGCCCGGGCGTTCCGGCGGCTCATGGATGACTTTGGCTGGACTCAGGAGGAGATGGGGCAGCGGGTAGGCAAGAGCCGTCCAGCAATCGCCAACTCCCTACGCCTTCTGGAGCTTCCCACTCCTATCCAGGAGAGCCTAGAGAAAGGCGCTCTTACCGAGGGACATGCTCGAGCACTCCTAGGCGACCGTAAGAGTCGCCTCGACAGTGCATTCCAGAAGCGCCAGCAGGATGTTTTCCGGCAGGCCGTCGGCAAGGGATTAACCGTTCGTGATGTCGAGCGCATGATGGCTCCTCCTCCCCCTAGTGCTTCGTCCACCACTGCCAAGACAACGTCCGCCGACTGGACAGCACTAGAGGATCGCTTGCGGACAGCCCTAGGCACGCGTGTGCGCCTTACAGGTAACGAGGAAAAAGGTAAGATAGAGGTGGAGTTCTTTTCCACAGAGGAGCTAGAGGGCCTCTTACTTCGGTTTGACCCCCCAGCCCCGACGGCAAGTGCTCCGACAAGTCAAAAACAGGCAAACAATCCCATTTCTGGGCTTCTCGGTACCCGCCGCCCTCTCTAGGGTGTGTTTCACGTGAAACATTTTGATGGAGTTACGTACTGAGGGTTTAAGCCTAGCCCCGATCCTCACGCAAGTTTCGGTAGCAATTCCCAACGGAAAGCTAACCGGGATCATCGGCCCCAATGGAGCAGGGAAGACCACCCTGCTCCGTTGCTTGGCAGGAGAGCTTCACCCTCAACAGGGCACGGTCACCCTGGGAGACAATAGAGACCTCTCTACGTGGCGGGCAAGAGAGCGGGCTCAGCGCATCGCCTATCTCCCTCAGAACACCGTCTTTGCCTTCGCCTTCACCACTCAGGAGCTGGTAGGGCTTCATGCGGCGTCTCCGAGCAGTCTCCAGGAAGCACTGGATACACTGGAGCTAACTGCACTGGCCACACGCTCGCTCTTGAGTCTCTCGGGAGGCGAGCGCCAGCGGGTCGCCATTGCTCGGGCTCTTGCACAACAAACTCAGTTTCTGTTACTGGATGAGCCGCTCACACACCTGGATCTGCACTATCAGAACCGCCTTCTGGCATTTCTAAAACAACGGACTCTAAACGGCGCGACTATTATCGTTGTGCTCCATGACCTTAGGCAGGCGAAGCACTGGTGTGATCATCTGATCGTTCTCACAGAGGGACAAGTGCATACACAAGGCACTCCCGAACAAACTCTAACCCCAGAAAACCTGAGTACGGTGTTTCGAATCACTTTCGATGCGATTCGTTAATACGAATTTAACAAAACCGTTGATATATTTGATACACTAGACACTAGAGTGGCAAAATCAAAACAACCTTTTGAGGAAGATCTCAAAGAGCTGCGCCGCACTCTTCTGGAGATGGGAGTCGCCGCCGAGGAGATGGTGGGCGATTCCGTAACGGCACTGATACGCCAGAACACGGATATCGCCGATGCCGTGATCGCACGCGATGCTCTTGTGGATCGTCTGGAGCGCGATGTCGAAGCAAACTGTCTACGTCTCCTGGCCAATAAATCGGCAGCAGGTAGCGAGCTGCGTCATATCACAGCCGCATTACGAGTGGCTATTGATCTGGAACGGATCGCGGACCACGCCGTAGATATCGCCCAGACAACAAAACGCCTGGGCGCAGAAGCCATCTACAAACCTCTTGTGGACATTCCTCATTTTGCAGAAATCGCACAGACCATGCTCCGCATGACCCTAGATGCCTTTGTCCGGCGAGATCGTAAGCAGGCTCCTGAGCTAATCGCAGCCGATGACGAGGCGGATTCACTCTACAAGCACATGCGGTTTGAGCTGAAGGCAATTCTTGAAACCGACCCACACTCCGTTGCTCAGGCGATCTCGCTACTCTTTGTAGCACACTACCTGGAGCGGATCTGCGATCACTGTACCAATATCGCCGAGCAAGTAGGGACTGCCTCATGACCGATCCCACTACTGATCCCCTTACGGATCCCACGGAGGAGCTTATTGAGACGTTCCTCGAAGGAGCCCCCCGTGCAGAGACCTGGGGGGCACTACGCCATGCCCTAGAGCTCCGCCTGGAAGCGGCGCAGTCGGAAAAAGAAATCCAGACCCTGCACCAGCAGATCGCAGCACTGGCTCAGGAAGAAGCGATCACGCGCTTTGTCGAGGACTCAATTCGTGTCACTGCCGTGCGGCCGCGTGGGGGTGAGTTCGCCTTCGATGACGACGAATTCGAAGATTAGCTCCTCAATCCAGGGGTTTTGCGGTATAACCAGGCATGCGTTGCTTGAAGGGGATCTTTTTCGACCTTGACGACACACTGATCAGCACGAGCGCGGCCATGAATGCCGCGCTGCTGGCAACTCTTCCGCTGCTGCCCAATCAGAATATCCAAACCCTCACCAACGCTCTCGCCGACTCCTATCAGGCACTCTGGGGCTACGGCACTCCCGGTTACACGGCCCTCAAGACCCTCCCAACACCCGAGCTCCGTCGCTGCCTTACCAACGAGGCTCTGAGCCGCCTGGGGATCCAGGATGCGGCTTTAACAGCGGCGATGATGGAGCGCTATGCCCAGGCGGAAAAAATAGCACTTCAACCGCTGCCCGGCGTACGAGAGACCCTCGAAAAACTTCAGCCACACTTTCCACTGGGGATTATTACCAATGGCCCCTCACACATACAGCGAGAAAAACTCGCTCAGGTCGGGCTTGCGACCTACTTCAGCGTCGTGATCGCGGACGCGGACTTTGGGGCTCCTAAACCCGATCCAGAACTCTTCGCGTATGCGGCAAAGCAGCTAGAGTTGAGCCCGAGCGAACTTTTGTTTGTAGGCGATTCCTCTAGTGCAGATGTCGCGGGGGCGAACACATCGGGCTGGATCAGCGTCTATTTAGGTACGGAAACCTGTCTTGAGGCAGCCTTTACCATCTCCCGATTTGAGGAGCTACTCCAGCTCCCTCCTCTTCAGGAAACAAAAAGGCCTTGCATTCCGACACAAGGTCGCCGATACTAGAGATTAAAGTAATGTTAGCACGCCTAAGCCTGTTGGAACTTCTTGCTCCACGTCTCTGGACACCGGATCAGGGGCCGGCGGGTTTGATCGTGCTTCCTCCGCCACGAAGACTGGCTATCGTGGTCGGGGGACAGCTCGTTAGGGTGGGAGAAAACCAGAGCACAAGAGAGGCTCTGGAGCAAAGAGAGCGGTTTCAAGCAACACCAGGAGGGTTAGTCATTGTGAGCAGTTCACGAAAACGGGAGCCTGCCCGCACGATCGGACATCCAGATCTTGCATCTGGAGCCAGTGTCCAGCGCGGCGATGTCCTCTATGTCTCCATTGCGGAGGCTGTCTACAAAGAGTCTCGTGGCGAGGCGGTGGAGCTTCACTTCGAGTCTACGGAAGAAGACAACGAGGCTCTGCGAGAGCTCCGTGTGCGGGCGCGCAACCGCTGGGAGAACGACCGGCTGCCCGATGGCTGGACCCGCCCCCTGCCCCTGCCTGCTCCCTCCCCCAAGAAAACGGGGCTCCCTGAGGAGCTACGCGCTCTTGCAGAGGAGTGGAATAGCCGCCAGAAGCCCCACGCAGAAAACACGGAAAACACAGAAAACGAAGACGATAATTAGCGATCAGGGCGCTTCCGCAAGGCGCAGTTGCACCGTCGCTTGCTGGCCGTCGCGCAGAAAAATCACCTCGATCTCCTGCCCGATTCTCAGTCCACTCAAGATGCGCCGGTAGCTTGCCTCATCCGTGAGTGCCTGACCGGCGAGCTTCAGAAGCACGTCCCCTTGTTGCAAACCCGCCTGTGCCGCAGGAGAGCTTCTGTAGACCGCCCGCACCACAAGCCCCACAGTGCCCTCGGGAAGCTGAAGCATCCGTGACAGACGTGCGGTAAGTTCAGTGGGCACAATCCCATCAAAAGGCCGACGCACTTTCCCGTTGCGTTTAAGCTCCCCGACGATCTGCATGGCGGTCTTGATCGGGATTGCGAAGCCGATATTCTGTGCATCCGAGCGCACCAGAGTATTGATCCCGACCACCTTGCCCCCCAGATCAACCAGCGCCCCACCCGAGTTGCCAGGATTGATCGCCGTGTCGGTCTGGATCAAGTTCTCGTAGGTGCGCTCCTCCATCACCAGAGGCCGTCCCAGTGCCGAGACGACTCCCGCTGAGACCGAGTGCGAGAGCCCCACCGGGTTGCCGATCGCGAGCACGGTCTGCCCCGGCTGGAGAGTGTCGTTCTCCCCGAGCTGCGCTGTGGGCAGACGCTGCGGATCCTGCACCTTGAGAAGCGCCACATCCGTGGCCCGATCCGCACCCACCGCCTGCGCTGCAAATGTCCGGCCATCGGCAAGCGCAATCGTGATCTTCCCACCGGTCTGCACGGCATCTCCTACGACATGCTGATTGGTAAGAACGTAGCCCCCCTCCAGCAAGATCCCGGAGCCCGAGCCCGTGGGCACCTCTTGCGTCTCCCGCCGCCCCCGACCGTAGAACCAGTCCTCCCGGCTATCAAACACTGTCCGGCTCTGCCGTGCCGTGGTGTCAATCGCCACGACAGAGGGCGCCGCAATCCTAGCCGCCTGCACAATCGGCTCTTTCTCGGCGGAGTAGGGTGGTGCCGCTACCGCCAGCTTGCCCGGTAGCAGTGCCTCCACTCCGCCAGAGCGCCCCGTAACACAGGCCCCCGCCAGAGCGCCCAGAAAGAGCGTTCCCAGAGTGGCTCCGGGACCAGTAAGACGAAAACGTGACATCATTTTGTACTCCTTTTGATATTTTTCATACGCAAGCCAAAAAACAAAGTTCCCTAAAGTCCAGCCGAAGTGAAAGAAATCACGCGTCGGAGCCGTCTAAGAAACAAATCACCATGTTGGCTGAGCTTCTTACCCGCCGTCGAGCGGCCCACCCGGATCTGAAGAGTGTTTTTGATGCCCACAAAGACCGAGTCTTCACGGTGGCGCTCGTCTGCCTGAACGGAGATCAGGCGGCCGCAGAGGATGCGGCCCAGGAAGTCTTTGTACGACTCGCAGGACGACTGGGGCAGTTTCGCGGCGAGGCAAAGCTCACCACCTGGCTGCACCGCGTGACCGTGAACATCTGCCATGATGAGCAGCGCCGCCGTCAGCGCACCCAAAAGCTTGCTAGAGAGCCGCAGCCAGAAGTCGCCTCGCCGGAATTTCTTTCTCGCCGAGAGCTCCATGAGGCCATCGAAACCCTGCCAGAGAACCTAAGGGCCCCAATCTTGCTGCGTTTCTTCGAGGGGCTGAGCTACGAGGAGATCGCGACAGTACTAGGCTGTCCGCAAGGAACCGTCGCCACACGGCTGCACCGGGGGCTCAAACGCCTCGCGGTATATCTGGGGGAGAGGGAGATCGCACTATGAACGACAATTTGCCCGAGACACCCACTAGCAAACGTTTGCTAGAAGAAGCGGCCCAGATCACTCCGGCGCCCTCAGGACTCTGGGAACGTGTGGAACGCAAACGAAGCAAAAAGGCGTTTCCGAAGCGTGTTTTTGGCCTAGCTCTCGTCACGAGTGCCGCCGTACTCGGACTGACTCTACTTTTACGCCCTAAGACTAAGACACTGCTCTCGGACTGGCGTTTGGATAACCGCGCGGTGGCTATTGGCGAGACACTGGAGGCCGCACGCAGCGCACTCACCCTGGCGGCACCGGGGGTAGGGACATTGCAGCTTGCTCCGGGAAGCCGCGCCCGCATTCTGGAGAGTCGGCCCAGTCGGCAGCGGCTTGCTCTAGAATCGGGCAGCCTTAGGGCAAAAGTCACGGCTCCTCCCCGGCTCTTTGTGGTTGAGACGCCTTCCGCAACGGCAACCGATATGGGCTGTGAGTACTCCCTTACAATCGTCAATGAGGAGCACTGGCTTGGCATTTTTCGCCGTCGGAGCGGCTCGATCCTTACGGTGACATCTGGGTATGTGGAGATGGTAGATCAAAAAAAACAGGCGGTTCTTGTGCCTGCTGGGGCCAGTGTGCGTGTCATGCCCGATGGCCACCAGGGCCTCCCCTGGTACGGAGGCAACCCTAAGCCTGTCACCGACTACGACACCACAGGGAAACTGGCTCCCCTGCTCGCGGCGCTCAAAGAACCTACCGACACCCTGACACTTTTTCACTTGTTGCCACGGGTCACGGGCGCGGAGCGCATCGCCGTTCTGGACAAGCTCCTCACCTTCACGACGCTCCCAGGAAGTGTCACCCGCGAGCAGGTGCTCGCTCTCGACTCTAAAGCTCTGGCGACCTGGCGCGAGGAGCTCAAGCTACTGTGGGGCGGTGCCGCACAGCTCGGGATCTAGGAGAAGAAAATGCAAGGCAAGTTTATTGTTCATGAGTGGGGGACTTTTTTAGCGGTCGCGGGATCGGATGGCGTCAATTTAGACGGGATGCACCACGAGGAGCACCCGCTCCCCGCGTTTGTCCACACCCAAAAAGAAGACACCGTGTTCTCTAGTATCGCCACAATCAAGGGCGAGACACCCGTGATCTATTTCTACACCGACAGGCCACGCCGAGTGTCGGTTGGGGTGGACTTTCCCGCAGGGGTCTGGACGCACTGGTTTCCCTCGGCCCAGCGTGTCGGGCGCTTCCCAGGCCCCCATCCCACGCGCAATGGGCATATTGGCTGGATCGCCAACATCGCGCCCCCCTCGCCGCAGGATCGCCTCCCTGCCATCAGTCCCGACGCGCTCTGGCGCTTCGCCCGCCAAGTTCCCCAGGCCGCCACGGTTCACATGACCGCAGAAGCGAAGCTCCTCAACGACACGCTCAGCGGGTTCACGCCGGTTCCGGCAAGTGGCGAGGCGGAGCGCTTTTTGTTCTACCGGGGCTTGGGCCAGGCCGATCTGCCCGTGCGCTTCTTCCCCGAGATAAACGGGGGGCAGCTGACAACCACGGTTCCCGTGCGCTGCGTGATTGTGGTGAAAGTGACGAAAGGCAAGATCACCTGGCGGGCTTTTGAGAGCCTGAGTCCCCGGCAGAAACTAGAGGGCATCACGCAGCGTCTGAAGCCCGGTACCGCAGACGCCGTGGCGCAGCACCTGACCCGTGGGCTGGTTGAGAGCGGACTCTTCCCCGACGAAGCCAGAGCGCTGGTCAATACCTGGAAGTCAAGTTATTTCGGCAGCGACGGGCTCCGCGTGCTCTTTGTGCTTCCCCCAAGCTGGACGGAGAAGTTTATCCCGATGCATGTCTTTCCCCAGCCCAATGCCCTGGTGCGCGTGATGGTGGGCCGGATCGAGGGACTCACAGCAGAGCGTGAAGCCGCCGTCGCCAAGGCGCTCCAGAACTATGCAGCCGCGCCCGAGAAACACTTTGTGACTCTGGCGGCGCAAGGGCGCTATCTGGAGCCGATCCTGCGCCGCCTTGCAGCCCAGCCGACGCTCCAGCCACTCTGCGAAAAGCTCCTCAGCACAGAGTTTGTCCGCACAGGTAAAGGAGATGCCGTCGCGCTTCGCAACCAGCTCGCTCCTTGATCGGGTACTCTAAAAGTCTATGCAAGCGCAAGAAACCCTTGAGGAGATTCGTCTCAAGCACGAGCTACCCGCGCTCGGCGCGGTGGCGATCGTGGACGGAAAACCACAGCCTGCCGTCGTGGTCGGCAAGCGCAAGTTTGGCGGGACGGATTCCGCACTCACAACGGATGCCTTCCATCTGGGCTCTGATACCAAGGCCATGACAGCGGCGCTGATCGGACTCCTCGTGGACCAAGGTAAGCTAGGCGGGAAGACCACTCTGGGCGAGGTGATTGCCCAGACGCCACCCGCCTGGAAAGCCACCACGATCGAGGCCCTCCTGGCGCACCAAGCGGGCTTGACAAAGCTGGAGCCGCGTGGCAAGAACCTGCTCTATCTGCACGGCTTTACCGGGCCTCTGGAAAAACAGCGCTCCCGCTGGCTCTCGGAGCGCCTGTCGGATGCGCCTGATAAGAGCATCGGGAAGTTTAAGTACTCCAATGCGGGCTACACTCTGCTTGGCGTGATTGCAGAGCGCGTGACAGGCAAGCCCTGGGAACGCCTGATAGTGGAGAACCTCTGGAAGCCACTGAATATCACGGGGGGTGGGTTTGGTGCCCCGCCCCTGATGGGGCAGCACCGCCTCCAGGGCAAAAAGCCCCTACCCCTTACCTCAACACAGATAGCCGACAACCCACCGCTCATGGGGCCAGCGGGCGCGGTGCATCTGCCACTGGGGGAGTGGGCGAAGTTTGTGGCGGTCTTTGCCGATCCTGAGCACCAGACACTCCTCAAGCCCGAGACCCTTACCTGGCTGAGCACACCATCACTGGGGGGAGATTACAACGGCGGCTGGATGATCACTGCCCGCCCCTGGGCGGGCGGCGCAGCACTGACACACGGAGGCAGCAACACGTTCAACTTCTGTGTGGCCTGGGCTGCCCCCCAGAAGCGCTTCGCCGCACTGGTGGCCACCAATGTGGCAGGTGACGAGGCCACCGCGGCCTGCGATGCCGTGGTAGGCACGCTGATCCGTCGCTTTCTTAAGCCCGGCTAGAGCTTGCCGCCTGAGTATCCACCTCGCTCCGACGGAGGCGCTGGATACTCTGAGCCTTGCCCGTGCTCTCATCAAGATCAACCACCACGCCACAGAGGGTTCCGTAGCTATCGGCGACTTGGAGACGGTGGGGAAGCTGGGTCTTAAAGCGTGCCAGGGCCGCCTCGATATCCATCCCGATCACGGAGTCCTCAGGGCCGCACATCCCCGCATCGGTGATATAGGCGGTTCCGCCGGGCAAGATGCGCTCATCGGCAGTCTGGACATGCGTGTGGGTTCCCACGACGACCGAGGCACGTCCGGCACAGTGCCAGCCAAAGGCTGTTTTCTCACTGGTGGTCTCGGCGTGAAAGTCAATAAAGAGCAAGGGGGTCTGCTCAAGAACCTGCGCGATAATGGCATCGGCGGCGCGGAAGGGATCGTCCACAGGCTCCATCAGCGCCCGCCCGATCAAGTTAGCCACTCCGATGAGCGTGCCTTTCTTGGTTCGGAAGAGCCCCCAGCCACGGCCTGGCGAGCCCGGTGGGTAGTTGGCGGGACGTAGCACACAAGGCTCGTCGTCTAGTAAGTCCAGCTCGTCTGTTTTGGCCCACACGTGGTTTCCGGTGGTAATCACATCCACCCCACTAGCACGTAGCGCCCGTACAATAGGGCGGGTCACCCCACGCCCACCGGCTGCATTCTCCGCATTGGCAATCACCAGCTCCGGCGCAAACTCCGCCCGTAGCTCCGGCAAGAGGCCAACCACCGCATCACGGCCTGGTTTTCCGACAATATCCCCGAGAAACAAAATACGCATTCGTTGGGATTATACGCGCAAATTAGAAAGATGGTTTAATGAGAGCCTATGCAGCCCCTCACCCGCCATGCAGAGCTGGATGCTTTCTGCACTGAGCTGAAAGGCCGTCTTGCCGACGACCCTCGTCTTGCCCTCGATACGGAGTTTATCCGTGAGCGTACCTATGAACCCGTGCTGGAGCTAGTTCAGGTAAGCACCGCAGATGGTCTGATTGCCCTACTGGACATTCCGGCCCTGGGTGACTTAGGCGCACTCGGGCCTCTGCTCACCGACCCCGATATTCTGAAGATTTTTCATGCGGGCGGCCAGGATATCGAGATCCTCACCAGCCTGCTGGGCGAGATGCCCACGCCCTTTTTCGACACACAGATCGCGGCGGCGTTTGCGGGCTACGGAACACAAGTAGGCTACGGGGCGCTGGTGCAGTCGGTGCTGAAGGTGCGGCTCTCCAAAGAGGAGGGGTTCTCCGACTGGTCGCGCCGCCCCCTCACGGCCTCGATGTGTAGCTACGCCGCCGACGATGTCCGCTATCTTCACACGCTCCACGAGCGGCTTATGGCGCGCCTCCAGCGACGGGGCCGTACGGAGTGGGCGCAGGAGCAGACCGTGCGGGTACTCACCAACGCCTCGGAAACGACTCAGCCTGAGGATCTCTGGAAAAAAGTAGGCAGTAAACAAGGCCTGAGCCGCCGTGAGCTGGCGATATTGCAGGAGCTGGCGCTCTGGCGCGACGATGAAGCGCGGCGGCGTAATAAGCCTCGCCGTACGATTCTAAAAGATGAGCCTCTGGTAGAGCTGGCCAAGCGCAAGCCCAAGACGGCGACGGCGGTGCTGGAGCTACGGGCGGTCAACGGTGTCGGGGGGCGGCAGGCGGAGGAGCTTGTCCTGGCGATCCAGCGTGGCATGGAGATCCCTGAGTCCGGCTGGCCCGTTGTGGAATCGTCACCGCCGCTGGACGAGCACGGGGCCGCACTGCTGGAGCTGCTCTCCGCTGTAGTCAAAGTGCGCGCCATGGAAGAGGATCTCCCCCCCTCGCTCCTGGCTCCCTCAGATGCCCTGCGCCAGCTCGCCATCCAGCGTACCCCGGAGATCGTGGCCTCGCTCTTCACCGGATGGCGCGGTGAGCTGCTCAGTACAGCACTGGAAGCCACGCTAGCGGGCACCCTCTCGGTGGTCTGGGATCCCCAGCTAGGACACCTTGCCTGCCGCACCGACAGCATCACCTGAAATTAATATAACCTCTCCTCCCCACCCCTCCTCTCCCGGGCGTTCGTACCTCACTGGGAAAGGAGGGAGCCAGAGGGTGGAAAGCCCCTTTCCCAAGGAGGAACGACTGTCTGGGAGAGGGGTTGGGGAGAGGTTTCTACGCAGCATCACCTGAAATTAAGAGGCTAAGAGACTACGCGTCGCCGCTTCCACATCCGTCTGACGCATGAGCGATTCTCCGACCAGCACGGCGTGGGCTCCGGCGGCTCCCATGCGCATCACATCACTCGCCGTGAAAATGCCGCTCTCCGCGACGGCGACGGTGTTCTTGGCAAAGAGCGGTGCGAGGCACTCGAAAGTCTCTAGCTGCACGGTGAAAGTCTTTAAGTCCCGGTTATTGACACCAATCAGTGTCGCGCCCGACTCAACAGCAAGCGCCAGCTCGGCCTCATTGTGCACTTCCACCAGCGCGTCCATTCCCAAACTCTCGGCTGCGTGCCGCATTTCTGCCAGACGCGCGGGCGAGGGAATCGCGGCGACAATTAGCAAGATCGCGTCGGCTCCGGCAAGGCGCGCTTCGTAGACCTGAATGGGGTCAATCAGAAAGTCTTTCCGTAACAGGGGCAGGGGCACGGCCTCGCGAATGGCGGCAAGGTAGCCCAAACTGCCCTGAAAGTACGTCTCGTCGGTGAGTACGGAGAGGCAGCTCGCGCCGCCTGCAAAATAAGCACGCGCAATCGCCACCGGGTCGAAGTCAGGCCGAATCACCCCCTTGCTAGGCGAGGCTTTCTTCACCTCAGCGATCAGCGCCACGGGTGATTTCCCTCCCCCGGCTCGTTCCTCGCCACCCCCTCCCAATAATGGGAGAGGGTTGGGCGGGGGAAGGGAGGGCAATAACGCCACACGAAAGCCGCGTGTGGGTGGCAGCTCCGCGCAGCGGGCGAGCAGCTTGGTGGGAGTACTTTGTGCTTTGAGGGCCGCAACTTCCTCGCGCTTGGTGGCGAGAATCTTCTCTAAAATATCGCTCATAGGTTTTAAGTGTTTTGGGTAAACGCCACGAACTGCTCTAATTTTGCAAGTGCCGCGCCGGAGTCGAGGGTTTTAGTGGCGAGAGCAATCCCCTCCGTTAGCGATGCGGCAGCACCAGCGACATAGAGCGCTGCCCCCGCGTTGACGAGCACGATCTCGCGCCGGGGGCCGGGCTCGCCCCCCAAGATTGCGCGGACGGTAGCAGCGGGATCGTCATCGTCGCGGGGCGCGAGGGCGTCGGGTGTGGCCTCGACAAACCCCAGCTCGGCAGCGGTGAGCGTGTAGGTGACCACTTCATCGCCCTTGCCCTCGGCGACCAGCGTCTCGCCAAAGGTGGAGATCTCATCCAGACCCGCCCTACCATGTACCACTAAAACATGCTCCGCTCCCAGCCGCAGAAGCACCTGTGCCAGCGGCTCGCACAGAGCGCCGTCGTAGACCCCCAGCACTTGACGGGTCGCGCCCGCCGGGTTGGTCAGCGGCCCCAGTGCATTGAAGATCGTCCGAAAGCCCAGCTCGGCGCGGAGGGGGGCGGCGTGTTTCATCGCCGGATGGTGGCTGCGGGCAAAGAGAAAGCCGATCCCGACCTCATCAATGCAGCGCCCCACGGCTTCTGGCGTGAGATCCAGGCGAGCGCCGAGGGCTTCGAGCACATCGGCGGAGCCAAACTTGCTGGTGGCAGCGCGGTTGCCGTGCTTGGCGATGGCAACGCCCGCAGCGGCGGCAACAAAAGCGGCGGTCGTGGAGATATTGAAGGTCTTACGAACCGCACCACCCGTGCCGCAGGTATCTACGAGAGGCCACCGACTGGTGGTGACTTTGAGCGAGTGCGCTCGCATCCCGCGTGCAAAGCCAGTGAGCTCGTCCACGCTCTCGCCTTTGAGCCGAAGTGCTGTGAGCAGCGCCCCGAGCTGGGCAGGAGTCGCTGCGCCCGCCATGATCTTGCCCATCACCGCCTCGGCCTCAGCCTCTGAGAGCGCCGCGCCACTAACCACTTTTGTCAGAGTCTCTTTCACAATTCGTATTGTACCGCTTGAAGGCTTTTCTCCTGGTTAGGGAGTGCCCCAGACGCCACTGAAGGGCAAAGTTCTGATCGCACAAAACGAGCGGGAAACCCTGACTCTCTTTGGCAAGAACAACCGCATGCAGTTCCAGTTCGTCCCGCACCTCAACCGCGATGGCACCTGCTCGATACTGATTGCCAGCGATCAGGAAGTGGTTGTTCCCACCACTCCCGAGGGGCTACACCGCTCCGCAACCACCGCGTTTGTGCATCTTG